>JAFQXU010000051.1 GCA_017406805.1 Clostridia bacterium
GCTTTTCAACAAGCGAATATGACTCGCATTAAAACTATAAATGCTTATGATTATAAAGTTATAGAACAAAAAGATAAACTTACTACATTCAATGACCCTTCACTTAGAAATGGAAAAATTATCAAAGTAAGAAATTAAAAAGTAAAGGAGAATAATTCATGTTTACAATCAACCATCAACCTTCGTATGAAATAAATTTAAATCAAATCCAAGAGGGAAAATTAGAAATTGTCAATACCAACTTTGAAATTGGGCACGAATTTTCAGAAGAAATTGTTTTTAGAGATCGTTGTTTTAATATATTCTTTTTTGATAAAAATGGAAACCATAAAAAACTTGAATGTTATCCCACTAAAGTTAAAACTATACCTGCAAAATATATTAAAGACTATGCAATCTATTATCGTCCAGATAAAATGGGGCATATTTGGGAAGTTAAAAATTCTAAATTTATTCATGATATGAAGCAAAGATTAGATGATGATGAAGCAATGGTTGATAATTTAAATAATTCTAAGCATTATATTTTACCATTTAAAGATAATCTTATTGAAATAGTTGCAGTTAATACAAAAATTAAAACACTTGATACTTCAAAAACACTTAGTGATTTACTACTATATCGTAGTATTAAATCTCCGAGAGAACAAAAAATAATAAATTGGTCTTTATTTAAAGGATCTGAGGTTATATTTGAAGACCATCACATACAAGATGCTATCGAAGTTAAAATATCAGATTTTAAAACTTGTACCACCCCTTTAGAAGAATTTATTTTTAACAGTAATGACCTAATAATATATCTTGATGACAAAGATGAAATTAGACATAAAATAACATTTAAAAATTGCAAAAAAATAGAATTTACCAATGTTGATTGTGCACGTTGCCTTACAAATTATTATGGTTCCGAAACCTATAGACATATTTTGGAAGATGAAAAATCTGCTATTATTCAAAAACTAAAAGAATATGTAAAAAAACCATCAGAACTTGAAAAGTTACAACATGTAAAACATTTTGCGCTTCCACTTCAAGATAATCTTATTGAAATAATAGCTGAAGATATATCCATTGAGCAAGCGGAATAAGTTAAAACTACCGATACTTCGGGAAATGTAGTAGCTAAATACACCTATGATTCTTGGGGAAAACTAATCTCAATTAAAGACGCTAATGATGTGGATAAAACCACAGACGAAAACTTTATCGGTTACATCAATCCAATTCGTTACAGAGGTTACTACTACGATACAGAAACAAGTCTTTACTACCTCAACGCTAGGTACTATGACCCTGAAGTTGGTAGATTTATAAGTAGCGATGAAACTTTAAGTGGTGGGTATAATCTTTTTGAGTATTGCTATAATAACCCTGTAAATACTATTGATCCGGAAGGCTATTCAGGAGTTCTGCAAATTTTTGCACATACAAATCATGCTTGGATTACTTTTACTAGCGATCAAACAGGTAATACTCATTCTATTGGCACGTGGGACGGAAGTCATGGAAAATTACGTGGTGTTAATTACGATATTGAAGCTTGGGGGATAGCAAATCGTAATTGGTATACTGGACGTGTTTCATTATCCGCACATATTAACGATACTCAAGAACAGAATTTGGTTAACTTTATTCAGCATAATAACAGATGGGAATTGTGGTATAATTGCTCTAGTTTTGCGGCAGATGCTTGGGAAGCGGCTGGACAACAACCGTTAAGCAATAAAATGTGGTTTCTTATACCTACACCTTGGACTCTGGCTGAAAGCATAAAACAGGTTCCGGGGTATCAAATAGATGCGCCTATTATTCCGATATAGATATTATAATTTTAAGGAGAATTTTGTTATGAATATAATAATTTCAGCAGTTTTGGCTTTTATTATAACTATGGGAGGAGGAAGCGCCATGGTATTTAGTAATAAGCACTTAGCTACCAATGAATGCGGGCTTGATATAGTCAGTAAACAGAACACGCCTAATGAGTTGCATTTTAGTGCGTACTTAGATTGTTCTGGTAAAAAAATTAGCAAATACACTATAACACGCCACGATGATAAGTTATTTGTCGATCTTTATGCAAGATGGACTATCCGTGTTCCTCAAAGTGACGGCGAATTTGACTATATGTTACCTGATGGTATTAATGAAATTTATCTTCGTGGAGAAAAACCAGAAGATATGCGATTAATATGGAAACGCTGCTAGGAAATGTTTTAATATGAATAACATTTATATGTGATATCTGGCATGGTGATGGCAATACTGTAGGCTTTAACTACAACGGAACTGCCTTACCTCTACACATGAAGAACCTTTAAGGAGATATCATTGGTATCACCGATACTTCAGGAAATATCGTAACTAAGTATACTTACGATTCTTGGGGAAAGCTTATTTCAATCAAAGACGCAAATGATGTGGATAAAACAACAGACGAAAACTTCATCGGTTACATCAATCCTTTAAGATATCGTGGATACTACTACGATTCAGAAACCGGATTATACTATCTTAACGCTAGATATTATGACCCTGAAGTTGGCAGGTTTATTAATGCTGATGGGACTTTGTGTACTGGATTAAATCTTTTTTCATATACTCTGAATAATCCCATAAATTTTAGTGATATAATCGGACAAGACCCTAGTCTTATTCCAGGTTTTGAATGGGATAGCGAACAAAATATTAGATATTCTAAAATAAACGCATGGCAAAGATATTTTGGATATTGTAAGCTTTATGATTTTTGTGCACCTTTCTTGGGTATGTTTTTTAATACTGTTCGTATAAAGTTTAACTATAATAACAAAGATTACATGATACAATTTTGGAAAGGTTATTATGGCCCTATACAGGGTGCAGGAGGGGAAATAGGTATATATATTAAAAAAGGTTTTGGATTTTACAGATGTGCTAATGATGATGAAATGCTCACAATGCAAATGTCTTTGTTTAAAAATGGGGAGGAAGTATTTCACAGGGAAGTCCAAAAGCACTGGTGGCTTACAGGATTTAAAGGTTTAGGAAACAGAATTTATTTCGGGGCAAAATGTCTAACAATGGAAGGAAAAATAACTTTCAATGATATTGATATGAGAAATGCATTTTGTAAATCGGTTGATCCCTATATTGATTTGGATAAATTATCCGGCAATACTGTTTCATTTAGATTTAGTCAAAGAGACAAATTTGAAATAATTTATTAGAGGTAGGTGATTATATGTTTTTAAATACGTTGAAAAACTTGACAGAAATCCAATTCAAAAATAAAAGTGACCAAAAATTATTCGAGGCTATTAGTATGGATAATATTCAAGCCTTGAAGGAAGCTATTTCTGAAGGTGCAGATGTAAATTTTCTAAGAACAAAAGGTTTTCTTTCAAAAGATATGGTCCCGCTTTACGAGGTAATGATAAATAACAATCTGCACAGTAATCCTCAATGCTTTGAATATTTACTAAAGTACGGTGCAAATCCCAATTATGAAGATAAAAACGGCATTTCCCTTTTAATGCGTGCATCAGGAGCAGAAACTTGGGGCGAAAATTATTCTAATGCTATCAACAGTAATTACGTAAAATTGCTTATAAAATACGGTGCAGATGTTAATAAAAAGAGCAAATCAGGTTATACTGCGCTGGATTATGCCATGGAGGGTAAAGGCCTTGGTGATACAGTAGATATATTGCTTGAGAACGATGCTATTGTTAGCTCAAATACCATAAAATGCATAAAAAATGCCATAAAAAACAACAATGTTGATTACATAAATGCTATGAAAGTTTTGAAAAGTAAGCGCTTTAAAATATTAGACTTAAGTACAATACTGATTGCCACAATATTTAACGAAACAGATGACGTAGTAAAACTAATCAAAAATAAAAACTACAAAGAAAACGAACTTGCGCATGTTATGTATTTTGCAATTTTAAACGATAATACCGATATATTGAAAGCTTTGAGCGAAAGTGGTTTTAAATTAAATACAAAATTTTGGTTTGAAGATTCTGCAATTGTATTTGCGGCCAAACATAATAAAATAAATTGTCTAAATTATATGAGGGGCAACATAAAAGAAGATTTTAAAGTTAACGGATTTAATTCGAAGTGTTCTTTGGCTCAAGCGTTGTTAGCAGAAAGTTACGACACTTCCTTGTCCCTTTTAAATCATGAATGCTTTGAAGATTATAAACGCTCGGATCTCGTTTTAAGCTGGGCTATTGATGGGAAAAATCCAAAAACAATAAATTTTGTTTTGGATAACTTTGATTTTAATAGCATTGGAGGAAATATTAACGATAAAATTCGAATATCTGTTAATTCGGCTATAGCTTCAAATAATTTAGATATGGTAAAATATTTTATAGATAAAGGATTTGATATTAATAGTGCATCTAAAAATGGAACTTTCCCCATTGAGCGAGCAGCACTACTATCTGATTTGGATACCATAAAGTTTCTGGTTGAAAAGCTTGGTGCAAAAACAAATATAGGTAAACCGCTTTCAGAAGCTTGTTCAAAAAACAGAACCGAAATTATTAAATATTTAGTATCTAAAGGTGCAAATGTAAATGAAGCTACCGAGCATTTGCCAAGTCCACTCGAATATGCAATTAGATTTGGCAATGTTGAAGTCATAAAACTTTTAATCGAAAATGGTGCAAAAATAAGCGACAGAGATATCTCAGATGCTGAAAAACAAGGTTGCACTCGTATTTTGGAGTATTTAAAAGCTCATAGGTCTTAAAAATTCATACCCGATATTTATACTATTGGACACAAGATTTTTCGAAAATATATATAATTATTAGGCGCAAAATTCAAAAAATTAGCATATGGTTTTTGGTTTTACATGATAATAGTTTTTTACTAGAAAGGGATAATTAAAAATGTCTTTTATTATAAATGCTATGAACAATTTTATAGATCAGCTGAGCAGTGCTGATCAAAAACTTTATGATGGTATATATCACACTAATTATGAGTTGATTAAAGAAGCTGTAGAAGAGGGAGCAGATTTAAATAAAGTAGTCAAAACGTCTTTATTTTCAGAGAATAAATATCCTCTAAGAGAATTAATTATTCATGATAGTAGCGAACATATAGTAAAACTATTATTGGAGCTTGGTGCAAATCCCAATTATACCGATAAAAGTGGTTTTACCCTTTTGATGCGTTCGTGCGGTGCAAAAAGCTGGGGAGTAAATCACAAAAATATCGAACATTATTTTGATCTACTTTTAGATTATGGTGCAAATGTAAATGAAACTAATTCTTCAGGATTTACAGCACTTGATTTTGCAGTTCAGCAGAATCAAGGTGAGCACAAAATAAATAGATTATTACAGAAAGGGGCTAAAGTATCTGTAAATACTCTTAAAGCAATAAAAGAGCGTATATACGATTGCGGTGCTGATTATAAAACTTTGAGATATGCATTTAATTTGTGCAAAGATTTAAATGAAAAATCTATTCTTGACCCTGAAATAACAAGTGCATTAAATGGAGATTTTGCAAAAGTAGTAGAGATATTCAAAAGCCATAATTTAAGCTCTAAAAATAAAAGACTAATACTGAATTTAGCAGCATGTTTTGCAGATAGAGATAGTTTTAAATTTTTAGAAGAAAATATAAAATTATCTGATAATGATGATATTAAAGACTTTATAACTCTAGCATCAGAGTATGGAAATGTAGCGGTTATTAAATATTTTTTAGATGAAAAAGGTATTGATGTAAACACTCCGCTGAGCTATAGTTTTGGTAATGCAGAAACGATGCTAACATTCGCTATTAAAAATGATGAAAAAGATTTGGCAAATTATCTTATAAGTAAAAATGGCACAACCGAAAAATATTATGTAAATAAAATAACCGAAAATGGAGATACAAAGCTCTTGAATATTCTTTTAGAAAATAATATGTTATGTACAAAGAAGGATATTTTTTCACTTTTAAATTCTGCAGTTTTTTGTCAAAATATAGATATGCTAAAATATATTGCCGACAATCCTAGAATTAACAAAATATGCAGTAAAAAAGAACTTTTGACTCGTATGGTTTATGAAATTTGTACTTGGCACCCTGAAAATAAAGAAATGCTTTCCTATTGTATTTCAAATGGTGGCGAGATTAGCAAAGAAGCTTTGAAGAAAGCGTTTGACAAGTCTTTATCTTTGGAATCGGTAAAATTACTTATAGATTACGGAGCGGATATAAGTATCCTGGCAAACGCAAACATTATTGATAGCTGTATTTTCCAGAGTATACACAGGGGGAATTTCGAAAAAGTGAAGTTTTTGGTTGAAAACGGTTTGAAAGTAGACGACCAAATTATTAAATGGGCAGAAAACTCACTGTCGTCTCGTATTTTGGAGTATTTAAAAGCTCATAGGTCTTAAAATGTAAAAAACTACTAGTCATATAAAAAGGCTAGTAGTTTTAAATTTTTAAATTCATATAAATCAAAATATTTAATTAAACCTAAATCTATACTTTTTATTATGTTATAACTGGCACACCGGTTAGAACTATTCGTTATAATTCCGAAGTTTGGTACATTAAAGCAACTATTTAAATAGGAGATGTATTATGATAAGTTTATCTGTGAATTTTGTAAATAAAACAGCAAATTATGATAGAGTAAGTTATTTTGACCGAATTAGCGGTATGTCGTATATGTGTCTTTCGAACGAACAATATATTCCTAGATTGTTGGCTATACCAAGATATAGAGCTTTAATAAATAACAAAAAGCTAGCATCGAGTTTGCCTGATGTGACGATTGATAGAAGTAAATTCTATAATATGTGTGATCCTACAACTGCATTTAGAAGTCTTTTGCCTGTCGGGACAGAGGAAATACCCGATGTGGTTGCAGGGCAGTCATTATTAAGAGTTAATGAAAAGAGAAATGTAGTTTATACGGTTAGTAAGGCCGGTAGTGAGTATGTGTTTACAGCTTTCCACATAAATTATGACGAACAATTGCATGATATACGTACTTGCTTACTTTCTCGTTGGAAAGTTAATAAGATTCCGGATATAAGCTTTTTCAAAAATATTAGTCCCAATGTTACGACTGTGGATGAAGTAAGGGCAAATGATACGAATTTCAGTTTGTACGAGGATGAGGGAATATATGTTAGCCATCATGTGTTTTCTGACGAATTGGGTTCAGTAGCATGGGTGAAATATAAAAAACATGAGGATGGCAAGATTTATGTAGATAAAATTGAATGGGAAAGTAGTGGCTATAATATATTACCCTATTTACTCCCGATAGATAGGCAGCTCATAGACCCAAGTTATGTTCCATCATCTGATGAAAAGCCCGGTTGTTCTATAATGTAGCTGGGTATACTTACGATTCTTGGGGAAAATTTATTTCAATCAAATACGCAAGCAATTTATAGAACCACAGATACTACCTTTTACTTTATAAATGTGCACGAAAAGTTTTACTGAAAGGTAATTTGATAAAATCATGCTCATTATTTTTTGTAAGTGGGCATGATTGATATTTTATTATAGATGTGATTTAATATTTGTGTCAATTTTTATTTTTGGAGGAATTTTTATGAATAAAAATAATGTATACAATGCATGGAACATCAATGTGTTGTCCGCAAATGACGCAGAAGTAAAATCAAAAGATTTAGAAAAAATTTCAGGCGGAATAAATAAACGAATGCTAAGCGCTGCAGGTATTGCTTTAATAACAATGTTTATGCCTGCAACAAATGTTTTTTCGACTTCTGTTAATGCCAGTTCTGAAAATGTCTCTACAATTGTTTCCACTTCAAATGAATCAAAAGAAAAATCTTCCCCAAAAGTTCTAAAAATACCAAAAGTTGAATGGATGATATCCAAAAAATCCAATGAAGGTAATAAACTAATTTGGTATAGGGGAGAAAAAGATATTAACTCCGACAAAATAAAGTACTACAAAACGAAAAATGCTATTGCGGGAGATCCTTTTAAAGCTTTCGATGAACAAGGCGATTCACTTTTTATTGAAGTTACCGATGAATCGGAAATAAAAGATATTCAAGAAATAGATGCTGCATTAAGAAAGTCGGCAGAAAAATCTTTAGATGTGTTCAAAAAAAGATATGAAAATGCTTTAACGTTTAAACTGAAAACAATGGATGAATTTAAAAAATTGTCTAAGGATGAAAAGTTAGAATATTTGCTGTATAGAGATAGTGATGTTACTAAAAAAATGCTGTGCCATCCTGATTATCCAACTGTTTTTACAAGTAAAGCGGTGGGTTATTATACAAATTTTGATAAGCGTGCAAATGAGTATTTTAAAAGTTTAAAAGGACTTTCCCCCGAGCAACTTCAAATGTCTGAGAACAAAGAACTATACGAAGAATATTTAAATTGCCAAGATTGTAAATATTACTTGAATAAATTTGCACAAGACAGTGAGATTGAAGCTATTTATCAAATAACTCTTGATGTTCTTAAAGAGATTTTTGAAGAAAGCACAATATGATAATATCTTGTTTTAAATAAAAAAGTAAAAAGACCGAGTAATCGGTCTTTTTTTATGCGATATTTTATTTCAAATGTTTCTAAATAAAATTACAAAATATGATAAAAACTTACTAAAAACCTCAGCCATACTGCGACACGAGTTATTGCCATATTAATTTAAAATTTAACTATGTAGTCTAAATTTCATCAAAAAACCATTTTAATTACCAAAATGTATTAATAAAAAATCAGAGCAGCGCACATTTTGTGTTTTACTCTGGTTTTTTTGATTATATAGGAGAAATGCCTGTGAAATGGTGGTTTTTCTATTTTATACGATATCCTTAAAGATTCCGAATTATTTAAAAAAATAAAATGATTCGGAGGAAATAACTATGGGAACTAATCGCAAAAACAAAAATATAAAAAATGAATTAGCTTACTTTTATGCGGTAGTAAAAAATATGGATTTGGATAATAATGTTAAGCAGGCAAAAATAAATAAACACGAAACATCAATTGAAGAAGTTTCATATAACAATTTTTCGTATGAATGTGAAATGGACAAGCTCCTATTTAAAAGCAGTTTACTTGGCTGGATTGAACTTATCGAAAACGAGAGATTGCATAAAGCGGTAAAAAGTTTACCTATCAGAGATCAGATTTTCATAAGTTACATAGTTAAAGAGTGTAAAACACAAACTGAACTTTCAAAAAAATATAAAGTGTCGCAATCGGCAATATGTCAGCGTTTCTGCAAACTTATAAGAATTTTGAAAAAGAAAATTTAAAAAATTACTTATAAAAATCATTCCGAAAACAGTCTATATATATAGGGGGTAAATTTTAAATAATTTATTACTCTATATGAACATTGAAAATTGAATAAAGAGTCTTAGCAACAGTTAAAGATACTCCTACATAGCTACTTCTCGAGCGAGAAAAAACCGTCGCAAGATATAGGTGTAGTCCTTGAAGATTTAAGGAACGTGAAATTCGTGTGCCGCTTGTTTTAGTGGGCTAAGATGACTTTAATATTGTACAAACAGCTAATCATATAATTAAAGTGGAAGGAAGTTAATTGTATGGAGGTGTGTGATATGCTGATTAATGTAAAATATGATAAACAATCTTCAAAAAAAATTTTATTCGGTAGAGAATTTATAGTAACAAATTTAATGCCTAATTTAAAAAAGGAAGAAAAAAAGCAAGCTTTCGATGAAACAAGAAACATGTTGTTTCAAGTTTTTAAAAAATATGTTTAAAGGGCTCCAATTTAAATCGCTTTACGATATAATAATATTGTGGGCGACTATTTTTATATACATCAAAATTACCGGAGGAAAATTAAGATGTATGATGCAATATATGCTCGCCAATCAATAGAAAAGATAGATAGCATATCAGTAGAAAGCCAAATTGATTTTTGCTGTTATGAAACGAGAGGGGGAGAGTATAGAAAGTATGTAGATAAGGGGTATAGTGGTAAAAATACTAATAGACCTGCTTTTGAAAAAATGCTTTCGGATATAGAAAAAGGTATCATAAAACGAGTAATTGTATATAAACTGGATCGTATAAGCCGTTCAATACTAGATTTTTCAAATATGATGGAAGTATTTCAAAAACACAATGTGGAGTTTGTTTCTTCTACTGAAAAATTCGACACCTCTACTCCTATAGGTAGGGCAATGCTCAACATATGCATAGTGTTTGCTCAATTAGAAAGGGAAACAATTCAAAAACGTGTTGCCGACGCTTATTATTCACGTAGTAAAAAAGGATTTTATATGGGTGGAAGAGTGCCCTATGGTTTTGCATTAGAAAATACAACTATAGATGGTATTAAAACATCAAAATATGTACCTATTAAAGAAGAAGTGGAACAAATAAAACTTATGTATTCTATCTATTCTCAGCCTACTAAAACATTGGGAGATATTTTAAGATACTTTAACAAGCACGGTTTAAAACATTTAAGAGGGAAAAGTTGGAACACATCAAGAATAAGTGAACTTCTGAGAAGCCCCATATATGTTAAAGCAGATTCTGAAATATATAAATTTTACAAAAGCCAAGGTTCAAACATAGTAAATGATATCTCTGATTTTATAGGAGAAAATGCTTGTTATTTGTATAAGGGAGAGACAAACAACAGAAAACAGTATTCTTTGGAAAATAAACATTTGGTGTTAGCTCCACATACCGGAATTGTTAGTTCGGCCGAGTGGCTTAAATGTAGAATAAAATGTATAAACAATAGGCAAGTTACAACAACCAACAGAGCTAAAAATTCATGGCTTGTAGGCAAAGTTAAATGTGGTAACTGCGGATATGCACTCGTGGTTAGAAAATCAGATAGGCGGAGAAAAAACGTTGTAAGATATTTTGTGTGTAGTAACAAAACTGCTACCGGACGTTGTAAAGGATGTGGAACTGTTAGGGCTGATAATTTAGAAAGTTTCATGTTTGAAACCATAAAAAATAAACTTACCGAATTTAATGTTTTAACAAACACTTCAAAGCATGTCTCCGATCCCAAGATCAACGAGTACAAGATAAAAATTTCTCAAATAGATAAAGAGATAGATGATCTTCTTAAAAAGGTTTTAACCGCAAACGATACCCTTATGAAGTATATAAATGAACACATTGAAAAATTGGATGAAGAAAGAAACCAAATAAGCAAAAAATTAATGTCTTTATCAAGTGAAAAAACAAATGATAATAATAGTATACATAAAATTACGGATTACATATCCCATTGGACTGAAACTTGTTTTGAAGACAAAATTTTAGTAGTCGATGCACTTATAAAAGTAATACATATTGCAGATGGAAAAATTGATATAACTTGGAAAATATAAACCTCTATTTTATAAAGGCGATTTTTTTAGACAATTTTTACATTACAAATCGTGCGCTTCGGTGAGGGACTTAGGCTTTGTACGGATAAACTAAACAGCAAAAATTTCTATGAATTTAACCCTTCGTTTGATAAAAAATAAATTTTATAAATATAAATATAGGCAAAAGTGAGCATAAGAGTGTTAAAGTGCTTGCTTTTGTTTTATTTTTATGATATAATAATATTACAAATTTATTAACAAATTTAATGGAGAGGCGAAAAATGAATAAAAAAGTTTTAAAATCAATGTCGTTAATATTGGCAGTATTGTCTTTATCAAGTTCTTTGAATATGTCACTTTATGGGCTTGACAATTCTAACATCAGTTCTGAGAGTGCATCTGTTTCAAGCAAAAGCAATGAAGAAGGCACTTGGGATAAAATTAAAGATCACCTTAAAAATAACGTAGCTTTATATTCAGTTAGTGCTGCGGCAACTATTACAACAACACTTTTATTATTAATGAATAATGCATCAAAGAGTCGTTATAATTCTTTATCTAATGCGCATCGGAAATTATGCCATGATTATGATACTTTATTATCAATGTATGATAATTATTCAACAGTTTCAGTTCCTGTACCATATGTTCCTGCTGACGTTTGGTTTGAAAGATTAGGCGGAACGCAGAATGATATTGATAGTTATGAGCCATACGATGCTGCACCATATGTGCCTACAAGCGATGAACTTAATACTCGAAAATATAAACAAATATATCAAATTAGTGCTGATGTAAATAGGTATCCTCCGGAAGCTTTCATGAGAAACAGCCAGAGTGAGAAATTTAAAATAAAATTTAATCATATCTTAGATAAATTTTATACAGAACACGAAAATATTGATTATACCCAAGGTTGGGATTATATTTTATATATGATATATAGGAAATTTATGTTTACACGTAACACAACCCAGTTACTTCCTCAGCAAGATGAAGCTAAAGTCTATTTTATATATTCTAAATTTATGGAAATGATAGGTGGAAAGTATAATAATAGTGATTGGCAAAAAAATGCAGATGACTTAGCAAAAAGTTTTTTTAATACTAAGAGATACGACTGTAATTTAGTAGAATTTGAACGCATTATGTTTTCATCAGATATGGCTCCTTATAATCGGCAAATGATTTTTTTGCATGGGGTTTTTATGGGAGGAACTCGGCTATTAGGTTTTTCTAAGGCCACATTAATTTGGGATTACATAATACTAAATAATCATTTTGTTTCACCCCAAGGCTTTAATCCGGAAACGCTCGATGCAGTGAACAATATTATGTTCGCATACATAGGTTTACATGTTCGTGATCAGGTTCGTGATTTATACAAACCATTTTTCCCAAATGGCATTTATGAAGAACGATTAAGCTTATATTAAACAATTTACTCTGCACGTTAAAATATCTTAAAGAGAAGAAGTAATTGGGAATTAAGTACAAATTGGATAGACTATATTAGAAGTAAAAAAAGGGCTTTTAAAGCCCTTTTTTATTTTGTAAAAGAATTTAAAGGCGAAAATGTTATAGTTATACGTGGAGGTTGGTTTTCAAAGAATTTTTCCATGTAATCTATTATTTCTTTGTTGCCTTTAGCATTGGCCTCATTAATGGGGAAGAAGAAGTCTAATTCTTTAGCGCCGTTTTTTTCAACTGCAACTTGAACCCCGTCCATATCCGTTATGTTTCCAGGTTCAAGTGCTAATTTTACTAAGTTTATGTCTTCTGTTAGTATTCCTGCAATTAAATTTTTAAAATCTTTATGTTTGTTTTCTTTTCTCAGGGTGTCCTCTTTTTGCTCCCAAAAGTCTGGCGAAGGTTTTATAACCCCAATTATTTTTCCGCCGTCTTTCCAATCAATAGGTTTTTTTATATCATAATCTATTCTGTCAACAATACTTTTAAGATCGGGCGATGTTTGCTCGGATTCAAATATATGCTTATATTCTTGTTTTACAAAACATTCTTTAATAAAACCCATTATTTCTATGCGGTTTCTTCTTTTAGCCTCAAAGTCCGGTTGAAAGTAATCTAAGCTTTTAGAGCCGTCCGTATTCTCGATTACAATCTGGGTGAACCTGGTTTTAGTTATGTTACCCGATGCGAGAGATGACTTTACCAGATTAATATCATTATTAAATATTCCCACGATTAATTTTTCATAGTCTTCGCAAATTTTTAATTCTTTTAGTTTTTCTTCGTTTGTTTCATTTTTAAAAATAGGTACAATTCCAACTATTTTTTCGCCATCTTCGGTTTTTACAGGCTTTTTCATTTCATAATAATCCATCTTATCAATAGACCAATTGGCCATAGAACTAAACATATTTCTTTTACCTCTTAGTTTAATTTTTTTATCTTCGCGTTCATATATTTAATAATATTATAACTCAAACCAAACTATTTGTCAAATTAATCCAAACAGAATATAAATTTTTAAAGCCGACAAATTTTAAAAATTATTATTGTGATTTTATATACTTTTGTATATAATGTATTACAAACGGAGAATATTTTTTCAAAATTTATGAATTTAAAGGTGGGAAAAATATGAATGATAAAGTGGAAAATTTCAAGAAATTACTTTTAAAAATGGCAAAAACAGATGATGAGAGCAAGCGGGAAACAATTTTTAAAAAAATATGTAGTGTTTTAAAATCTCTAGTAGATGAAAAATATAAGAACTTTAATAATCTAAATCAATTTGAAGAAAATTTTATAAGAAAATTACCGATTAATATAAAAGGATGTCAAGCAATTATTAGGCAGATTTACTTGCTTATGACTTCTAATTTTGAGGATGAAAAAGGCATTAATGATGCTGAAAAAACTATAAAAAAACGTATTAATGAATTAAAAAGAGGCTCCAGATTATTTAAGCTATATTGTAGTACTTGTTTTTCAAACGAAACAAGTGCCCCAAATAATGAATTGAAAAAATTCAAGCGCTTTTTGTATAATGACATAGTAGATAAAATAAAAAAAGAAGCACTTATTAAGTTTAAGGAAAAGGAACGTATTAAAAAGTCATATAATAAAGAAGAATTAGAAAACATATGCGATATGCATCAAAAAATGCTTGAAATAATGTATGAAGAATCAAAATTAGGCTATTTTAAATATGACAAAATACAAGAAATTTCCCAATATTTAAAATCATTAGATCCAAACGAGAGTGATTACGTTAAAAAATGTGACGATGAAATAAAAAAAATGAGGAGATATGTTTTTAGCGAAATAAAAAAAGTTAAAACAAAAATATCTAAACTTAACGTTAATGATGAAACAAAAAGGATATTTAAAAAAAGCCCGAAAGAAATATTTAATCAATACTATATTAAATATTTAAATTCAAGTGCATGGAAGTGGAAGATTTCTAATAAACAGTTTAAAATAAAAAATACAAAAGTGGACATAGAAGTTACCCCGATAAGTGAAATTTTGACCGGTGTAAAAAATATTGCTTCTATGGATAGAGATAATGAAAACTCTGTGAATGTTTGGAAAAATGAAATTAAATCTAAAGATGGTAAGGTTTTGTTTTCTTCATTAAGACATGCAAATACGCGCGGGAAAAAAGGGTCAACCAAGCAAATTTTATTAGCTGCAGCTGTGCAGCAGTATGGTTTGGATAAGTTAACCAATGAAGCAAATAAAAATAAAGTCTGGGAGATTAATCTTGGCAATGTACAGCTTATGAATAATTGGAAGAAGATTGCTAAAAAAATTGGAGAAAACAAGTTAATATCATCTCAGATAAAGGCGTTTAATGACGTTGTGGATAAAGAAATCTCTGTGAAACTGGATGAAAACCATACCATTTATTTAAAATTAAAAGATCCTATGCTTTTTAATTTTGGTATTAATGAAATACATTATAATAAAATATTGCCGATTGATGATATGCGCAGTGAGAATTTAAAATCTTTTGAAAAACTATTTGGCAATGAGCTGCCATCTGAGAAAAGCAAAAATATTTTTAACAAAAAAAGTTTGAATGATATTAATGATAGTAGTTGGCTTGATAAACTTGGTGGAAAAGTAGGAGATTATATAAAAAATAATTTAATTGATAAAGAAAGTATTGATTATAAAAAAATAAAAAATTTAAGCAAGCAAATACTATATATTTGGCATACAACTTATGGCCACGGGAACGGAAAAAATCCCGGAGCTATACAATCTAGGTTATTGGCACTAATGAATTTGATTGGATATCCTGTATCATTTAATTGTAAAAGCGGAAAAGATAGGACGGGGATTTTGGCTGCAGAAGTTAATGATTTAATAACGTCTATGGAGGCTAATGCAGGTGAAGTCCCGGATCCGTATAAAAAACTTGATACCGAAGAAAGATTAAATTTGATTAACGCTTTAGAAGCCAGCAATTCAGAAAAAATTGCCCAATATAACACAGGTTACAAAGGACTTAAGATTAAATATAAAAAACTTGAAAAAAGATTTGGCAAAGTTAAAGGCGCGTCCGGTAATGCAAAGTCCTAATAAATAAAAAATTTTACTTATATTGTAGTTTATTTACTAAATCTTTAAAGTGATTTCCACGTTCTTCAAAATTATTATATAAATCAAAACTTGCGCAGGCGGGGGAAAGAATTACGATATCCCCGGGCGATGCGATTTCGTGCACATTTTTAACGGCTTCTTCCATATTTTTCACATGAATTATTTTTAAATTTGAAGTTTTATAATTTGGTGAATTTACAACGCTGTTTTCGATTTTTTCGGCGGCATTTCCCATTAAAATTAGTGTGGATACTTTTTCTAATATTTTTTCTCCAAGTTTATCAAAAGGTGTTTTTTTGTCGTATCCTCCGGCTATAAGAATTATCTTCTTGTCAAAAAGCGAAAGTGTGCCTTTTATTACCCTTGTGGGGCTTGATGCGATTGAATCGTTATAGTAAGAAACCCCGTTTACATTTTTTACAAATTCTATTCGGTGACTTACTCCCGAAAAGTTTTGTGCTACAGTTTTTATGCTTTCGGTTTTTACCAAGCTTTTTGTTGCGGCGATTGCAGCCAAATAATTTTCTACGTTGTGATTTCCGGGAATTTTTATATCAGCCGTGTTTATAATTTTTTCATTTTTACCGTTTGATGAATATATTATGTTGTTGCTTTCATCTATCCATACGCCGCTGTTTAATTTTTCTTTTGAGCTAAAGTATATATTTTGACCCCTTACGTCGGTTATTAATTTTTTTGTTTCGCTGTTGTCAAAATTAAGCACAGCTTTAGAAAAAGCATTTTGATGGATCAATATTTGTCTTTTTGCAAAGACGTATTCGTCCATATTTTTGTGTATATCCAGATGATTTGGGGAAATGTTCGTAATAACTGCAATATCAGGGCTTTTACGCATGGAAAGAAGCTGAAAGCTCGAAAGTTCTACCACAGCAAAATCCTCTTTTTTTATGCTTTTTATTTCCGGCAACAGTGGCTTGCCGATGTTCCCGCCAAGGTGTACTTTTTTGCCGCCGGTTTTTAAAATTTCGGATATAATGGTTGAAACTGTGGTTTTTCCGTCACTTCCCGTTATACCTATAATAGTGCAAGGGCAAAGATCAAAAAATATTTCCATTTCAGATGTTATAATGGTTCCTTTTTCCCTGGCTTTTTTTATGTTTTCCGAAAAAAAGCTTATTCCTGGAGTCCTTATTATTATATCTACATCCTCATTCCATACGCTCTCGTCACCTAAACGCAGAGTTATATATTTGTTTTCGGAAATATTTTGTAAAATATCGTCGCTTATATTTTCTTTGCTTTTGCAGTCGTAGGCGATTACGTTTATTTTTTCGTCTGTCAGCATTTTAATAAAGGGCAAGTTGCTTCTGCCAATTCCGCAGAACATTATTTTTTTGTTTTTTATTTTATCGATAAAATCTTTAAAGTTTTCTGTCATAATTTAATCCCTGCTTTTTCTTTAGTTTTTCTGATAATATAAATTTTACAACGTAAAAAAAAATATGTCTACATATAGTAGACTTTTTTATCATTTATGTGTTTATAAACCTGCTGTGTATATATCCCGAGGAATTGTTCTTTTTTATTATGTACCAATCTTCCCACTGAGATATAATTTCAATTTTTTCTCCCGGTTCCACCGTTTGAATTATTTCCGAGTTGTTGTTGGGTCTTTTAAAAACCGCCGCATCGGTTTTTGAAGATCCTATTTTTTTGTTTCGATAAGCCGCAAAAGGGATTCCAAAAAATTCCGTCAAAGACATTGTAACGACGGCAGGAATGTTTTCAATGTTTTTTAATAGCCATGACAAGCTATTTTTGCCGCATGAAAAATTAAATCTTATGGTTACAGTCGGAATTCCGGATATATTTTCGTTTCCCCCCGGAATGGTGTTTATTTTTCTGCACGAATTTTTAAAAACATTTTTTAAATTTTCTTCAAGTATTTGTGCAAGCCTTTTTGAGTCCGGGGCGCCGGGTTTAAAGAGTATATTTATGCTGCTTTGGCAGCTGCAGCAAAGCCTGCTTTCTATTATTATTCCGGCCGATTCGCCCGAATTAGCGGAATTGTTGCAGCATGAACTTTGAAAATCATTATACTTCATGGTGTTTTGCGGCAGCATGTTTTTTATTTCGCTGTATATTACCATTGTATAATAGTTTATCTTTGAATTTTTAATTTCGTTTGGTTTTAATTTCATAAATACGTCAAACACAAAATATCACTCCAAAATAAAATATTACTTAAAATATAATATGAAGTTTATAAATTAAAGTGTTATAAAATTTATCCGTTTAGTTTTTTAAAAAATACTTCGGAAGGAACATTTGGCGGTCTTAAAAACCTGCCTAATTCAAAAAGGCTTTCAGGACAATTCTTTTTAATTATATTAACCTTGCTTTCGCACAGAAAAGTGGCTTTAAACCCCAAAGACTTGATTATTTTTTCGGAGCATTCGCTTTTTGCACCAAAAGGGTAAAAAAATGCCGTGGGGCGTTTCCCGATATTTTTTTCAATTAAATTTTGCGCTTTGTTTAAATCTTCCGAGAGATTTTCTTCGTAATTTTGTAGTGATTCGTCATTTCTTTTTTTGCATCCGATTCTAGGGTTGTGGCAGGAGTGCATGTTGTATGTGTGGTTTTGTATTTCAACCAAACCGCTTTCCGACATTTTAGCAATCGGCTCCCAACCCGCATGCGCGTAAACCGGGTTTTCGTCTTTGATTTCGGTGTACCTTTCAGACTCTTTTGCTATTGGTGAAAAAACAAATTTGGCACCATATTTTTGCGCAAGCGGAAAAGCAAAGAGAAAATTATTGTATGCTCCATCATCAAAGGTAAGAAGTATCGGCTTTTCTGGCAAATCTTTTTCACCTCGGGAAAATGCAATAAGGTCTGAAATTAAAATCGTTTCAAATCCATTATTTTTTATGTATTTCAAATCTTCTTCAAAAGTTTTTTCGGATATAATAAATTTATTTTCTTTTTGGGGATTTTTTAAAATCATATGATACATCAAAATGGGCAATTTTCTTTCTTCCGGGTTTGTGTTTTGATTGCGAGGTGGTGCCACGGAATAAAAATTAGACACAAGAGCACTTGCCATTAAAATAATTAAAGCTGTAAACAGTATTATTTTTACTTTTAGATTATTTTTAATAAACAATTTAATATGCAAGGAGAGTCCCCTCTTTAAATTTTTGATTTTATTTTTTAAAATATATGAATAAATATAAAATAATTATTACTGTAAAGAAAAAAGCTTGACAGATAAAAAAATATGTAGTAAACTAAGAAATATACTGTAAAGTTAATAGCTTTACAGTGGATAAAAAGAGGTAATAATATGGATAAAGATATTAACATGGCGCTTCTTTTTGATACTTACGGAAGCATTTTGTCTGATTTGCAGCATGATTGTTTAGATATGCACTATAATCAAGATTTTTCTCTTTCGGAAATATCAGACAACGTAGGGAAAACCAGGCAAGGGGTGTATGACTCCATAAAAAGATCCGAGCAAATTTTAAAAAATCTGGAAAAAAAACTGGGTTTTTTGAAAAAGACAAATGATTTAAAAGAAAAAATTGATGAAATCAAAAAATTAATTAGCGAAATGCCTGATATTTCCAGCAATTTACAGACAAAAGAAAAAATAGAAGAAATAAAAGAAATACTAAATAAAATTCAGTTTTAAGGCAGGTGATATTTTTGGCGTTTGAAAATCTATCGGAAAAAATTTCTGCAGCATTTAAAAAATTGCGTTCCAAGGGAAAACTTACGGAATCCGACGTAAAAAATTCCATGAGGGAAGTTCGCTTGGCGCTTTTGGAAGCAGATGTAAACTATAAAGTTGCAAAAGATTTTACAAACAAAGTAATAGAAAGAGCTATCGGCTCTAAAGTTATGGAGAGCCTAACACCTGCGCAAATGGTAATAAAAATTGTAAAAGAAGAACTTACAAGTCTTATGGGCGGAGAAGAAAAAAACAGGCTGAATATTTCTTCTAAGCCACCAACAATTATAATGCTTTGTGGGCTTCAAGGTTCGGGTAAAACCACACACGCGGCGAAGCTTGCGCTAATGCTAAAAAAACAAGGAAGAAGGCCACTTCTTGTGGCGTGCGATATTTACCGTCCAGCTGCTATAAAACAGCTTCAGATTTTAGGCTCACAAGTTGGAGTACATGTTTTTGAAATGGGAGATAAACCTCCGGTGGAAATTTCTAAGCAGGCACTTTTATACGCAAAAGATTACGGCCATGATGTTGTAATTATCGATACTGCGGGGAGACTGCAAATAGACGAAAAGCTTATGAACGAGCTAAAAGAATTAAAGCGTGAAATAAATCCGCACGAGATACTCCTTGTTGCAGATACAATGACCGGTCAAGATGCCGTAAATGTTGCCAAAACGTTTAACGAAATGCTGGATATCACGGGAGTAATACTTACAAAACTTGACGGCGACACCAGGGGCGGCGCGGCGCTTTCCATAAAAGCCATCACCGGCAAGCCGATAAAATTTGTTGGTACGGGCGAAAAGCCGGAAAATATAGAAGATTTTCACCCTGACAGAATGGCATCAAGAATTTTGGGAATGGGTGACGTTTTAACGCTTATCGAAGATGCCCAGGCAAATTTTGATAAATCTGAAGCCGAAAAAATGGCCAAGAAATTAGAGAAAAACAATTTTGATTTAAACGACCTTAAAGATCAAATGATACAAATAAGAAAAATGGGGCCAATTAAATCGATTTTAACAAAATTACCGGGTATGAGCAGTAAGTTAAAAGATGTTGACCTTGACGACAGAGTTATAGATAGGCTTTATTCAATAATTTTATCTATGACTCCGCTGGAAAGAAAAAAGCCGTCTATCATAAATGCGCCAAGGAAAAAAAGAATAGCAGCTGGTAGCGGAATGAAAGTTGAAGACGTAAATAAACTTCTTAAACAGTTTGAAGAAATGAAAAAGTTTATGAAAAGATTTGGTGGTAATAAGTTCAAAAGGGGAATACCGGGATTTAGGTTTCCCAAGATGTTTTAAGTTGCTTTATATGTTATTATAATATATAAAAATAAATTAAATTTAGGAGGAAAAACAAATGGCAGTAAGAATTAGACTTCGTAGAATGGGAGCACACCAAAACCCTTTTTATCGTATAGTGGTGGCAGATTCACGTTCACCGCGCGATGGAAGATGTATTGAAGAAATTGGATATTTTAATCCGATGACAAATCCCGAAGAAATCAAACTAGACTTAGAAAAAGCCGAAAAATGGATTTCTAATGGTGCTCAACCAACAGAGAGAGTTAAAAGCATAATTAAGTCCTTAAAAGAATCAAAATAAAATATAAAGGAGAAAAATTTAATGGAGGACGTTATTGAAAATCTGTTAAATGCTCTTGTTAGGGAATTAATTCTTAAACCGGACGCTTTGAAAATTGAAAAAGACGAGACCGCAGAAGACGGACTCGTTGTGTACAGAGTTATTGTAGACGAAAGCGATATGGGAAGAATTATCGGAAGGCAAGGGCGCATTGCTAAATCTATTAGAAGTATAGCAAGGGCGGCAGCCGTGAAAAATAATTTGAAAATCGCCGTTGAAATAGGCTAAAATATTGGTGCTTGACTTTTTATTTCTAGTTAAGCACATTAATTTTTATTTGTAAAATTAGGAGCATGCATGAAAAAAAACGAATATCTTTGTATTGGTAAAATAGCCGGTCCAAGGGGAGTGGCGGGAGAAATAAAAATTAATCCCTATACCGATTCTCCCGAGGATTTTTATGAAATAAAAAACATATTTTTGGACATTAATGAAAGCCCAATCGAGTTTTTTAATGTAAAAGTTCATAAATTGCAAGTACTTATGAAAATAAAGGGAATAAACAGTAAAAACGACGCACAGGTTTTACAAGGTAAGCTTCTTTACGCACAAAAAAAGGATATTCCCATTGCCGAAAACAGCTATTTTATAGAAGATTTAAAAGGTTGCACTGTTGAAGATGCAAAAAGCTGCGAAATATACGGCGTATTAAAAGATGTTTTTAATAGAGGTGCAAGCGATATTTACCAAATAATTGGAAAAGATAATAAAGAATATCTTCTGCCGATAATTGAAGGTACGATTGAAAAAATAGATTTGGAAGAAAATAAAATTTTGGTTAATCCATTAAAAGGTGTTTTTGATGAAAATTGATATTATGACTCTTTTCCCCGAGGTTTGCGAGGCGTTTTTGTCAAGCAGTGTAATCGGTAGGGCAAGAAACAAAGGAATTTTAGATATAAAGTGCCACCAAATACGTGACTTTGCTTTTGATAAGCATAAACGTGTGGACGATACACCATATGGTGGCGGAAAAGGCATGGTTATGATGGCAGAGCCTATATTTAAATGCTTTGAAAATATATGTGAGCTAAGGGGTAGTCGCCCTGTGCTGATTTATATGACGCCAAAAGGCGAAGTGTTTAATCAGAAAATGGCTGTTGATTTAAAAAATAAATACGATAGTATTGCAATTTTGTGTGGGCATTATGAGGGGGTAGACCAGCGTGTGATTGACGAAATTGTTGACATGCAAATTTCCGTTGGAGATTATGTTTTAACGGGCGGAGAAATTCCTGCCGTGGCGGTTGTTGACGCAATTTGTCGAATTGTGCCGGGAGTTCTTTCAGATGATGTATGTTTTGAAGATGAAAGTCACTATAAAGGTCTTTTGGAGTACCCACAGTATACCAAGCCTGCAGTTTGGCATGATAAAAAAGTACCCGATGTGCTTATTTCCGGTCACCACGCAAATATCGAGGAATGGAAACGAAAAAAATCTCTTGAAGAAACAAGAAAATATCGTCCTGATATATTGAAAAAACAATATTAAATATTTATATTGAATAAAAACGTCAAAAATTTTTGGCATATTTACCAATTAGAAACCCTAAAAACGCCATTTGATAGTAAGAAACATAAAAATATCCACTTGATATTGACTAAAATTATAATTATGATATAATACTAATATTAGAACAAATATCTATATTATTAATGTTTTTTTGTTATAAACACCAAAGGGAAATTAATTAATATAATAAAATTAGGAGGGGAAAATATTATGCGTATCGCAGAAGTAGTAGTTCAAAATCAGTTAGGACTTTATGCAAGGCCGGCAACGTTTTTTATTCAAAAAGCAAATGAATTTAAATCTTCAATTTGGGTAGAAAAAGAAGAAAGAAGAGTCAACGCAAAAAGTCTTTTGGGAATTCTTTCACTGGCAGTTGTAGGTGGAACGAAAATAAGTATTATTGCCGATGGTACAGATGAAGAGGAAGCCGTTGAACAACTTGTAAAACTTATCGAAACAGGATTATCAGAAAGAAGCAGCGAAGATGATGTGGAATCACAATTTTCAAAAGAGTATAGTGAAGATTATGTTGAAACAGATTTATCAGAAGGAAATAGTGAAAACGCTTAAATAGTGCTTTAAAATTAAAAAGCACCTGAATGAAATCAGGTGCTTTTTTGTGTGCTTGGTTGACTTTTTTATTTATATAATATAAAATATAGCTGTTTTAAGTTGATTTTTTAAATTTAGAAAGAAGGGTCTTTTTTGTGGCTGATATTAAAATCGTGGTTTGTTTTTATGGAACGGGTTATGATGTTGATGATGAGGATGGCGAAAAAGTAACAATTAGAAACAAAAAATATTCAAATATTAGAAGAAAGAAAGATTATTATAGTGGAGATTTAGTTTATAGTTTTTCCGGATCTAATGCTTTTGATTTGGGGAGTACTAATATTGCAAATAATATAAAAAATGCTGTTATGCTTCTTTCTGATGAAATAGATAAGTGGGTATTTGAAAATCGTTATAATGATGATACCATACAAATAAATATTCTCGGCCATTCTCGTGGAGGGGCTACAGCAACGCGCGTTGCTCAAAAATTAAGAAATATGTATCAAAAAAACAAAAAGGTAAAAATTAATTTTCGTGTTTCTGATCCTTATGCTGGCCCTACTCATAGAGGTAAAAATGTTTCAATTGATGTAAAACCAAACAAAACGACTTTTGATGCAGAAGGTAGCGAAGGCGCAGTTTTTTATTCTATGGGAACGGCTTTTCATTATTCTCCGCAAAAAATAATGAATGCAAAAACAGTTTTTATTTGTCAGGCTGGGCATAAAGGAACAGCCTATTATTTAATTCATACAAAAAATAATAAAGAAGGAGTATACTTATTGTGGCGAAAAGGAATAAAGATTATATCTAAAGAAGTAACAAAAGATAATTTAAAAGAAGTTATGGATGAAATCTATAACTGGGAAAAAAGTTACAGCGCAAGAACAAGAGTTTTAACTGAAGTTATAGTGAAAAAACTGAATTTAAAAATTGATGATGTTCTTGAGACAGGTGCAGTACGGGAATGGAAACCGGCGTTTGAGAAGACTTTGGGAAAAATTAAAAAATCATTATTTTTAAAAACAGCATTTAACTATGTGTTTGAATTATTTAGCGATAAATTATTTGGGCCCTATATTAATAAAAAAGGGGAGTTTTTTAGACATATTGAAAATGCAAAATCAGCTGTTGCGGGGATCGGAAATAATGATTATGAAGAAGCTATAAATCAACTTGATATGGTAATTGATGGTTCAAAGCAATTATATAAAGCGGAACTTGCACTTGCCTTAAAAGAAAGAATTATGCGGTATTATAATTTGGATAAAAAATAAAATCGTTTAATAAAAACTTCAATATTATGAGCGAATTTTAACTCTTTATTATATTGAAGTTTAATTTTTTCTGCTATTTAGGGAAAATAGAGGTATAAAAATTATTTTTAAATGATTACATCAAATTAGCGGAACAATATCAATGCTATCGGAATAATACAATAGCATTTAGCGGAATGATACTTTTATTTTCTACTCTTGCGTCTGTTACATTCTTTCATAGTGTTTGGTAGTTTTTGCTTCAAGGGGTATAAATCTAAAAATAAGCATAAAAAATCCCACAATACCGCAGTACCATGAGATTAATATCTGGCGGAGAAGGAGGGATTTGAACCCTCGCGCCGATCGCTCGACCTACACCCTTAGCAGGGGCGCCTCTTCAGCCACTTGAGTACTTCTCCGTAAAAATATTGTATGGCGGAGAGGGTGGGATTCGAACCCACGGTCCCCTTGCGAGGATCACCGGTTTTCAAGACCGGCTCCTTAAACCACTCGGACACCTCTCCTGAGAATTCACTAGCTTACTAATGAATTCTACCATACAATGAAAATTTAGTCAACTAGATTTTTTAAATTTAAACAATTATTAATTAATCAGTCCATGCGTCGTCATCGTCTTCATCTTGTGTTTGATTTTGCTGTTGTGCACGCTTAAACATAGGGCTGTTTGTAGTGTTTTCAAAGACTTGCTCTACAACACTTTTTCTTTTTGATGTCATGGGGTTTGCTACTTTCTTTAAACTTCCACTTGCATTTTTTAATTGTTCCGCAGTTGGCTTAGCATTGCCTTGTCCTGTTGGTTGTTGTGGTATTGGTGGTTGTGGTTTCTTTGGCGGTTCAGATACGGATGTTACAGTTTTATCAGAAGGTTGTTTTTGCGTGGGTAATTTTACACCTTTTGGTAAATTTTTTGGTATTGGCCCATTAACCCTGATTCCATCTTTAAGCATTTCTTGGAATAAACCATCTTTACTATATAGATAATTTCTAAATTCTTCATAGGTCATTATTTTATTAAATGGTTTATCTATAAAATATTTCACCCAGTCGTTTCTAGCTTGGTCATTTTTGAGATTCATTATTTTATTAACTGTAGATTGTGCGTTATCTTTAAAATATTTTTTTAATGCATTAAATTCCAGTTGTTCTTCGGGCGTAAGTTTTTTCTCAAATTTTAATGATAAGAATATATTTGAAATAGAATTAAGTAAAACATTGTGGTTTACTTCTTTTGATATTGGGGGCGCCGAAGGTAGTTTTATTGGTGATTGCGGTGTTTTTGATGCTGTAGCCTTAGGCGGTTGCGGGGCAGGGCCGTCCGGCAGCGGTAATGACGGTTGAGGTTTATTTGGATGAGTAAATTTAGCTTTAGGTGGCTGCGGAGCTTGTTTTTTTGGTGAATCAAGTGCTAATTTATTTATTTCACTGGATATCCAATTTAGTTTAGTATTTAATTTACCAATGGCTTTTAGTACTTTTGGGTTATCTAAAATAGAGGCAACATATTCTCCAATAGTAATTTTTTTATCCTTTGATACGTCGGGGCGTGATATTCCTAATTTTTTTAGTGTATTATCTATGTCCCTTTTTAATCCATTTGGATTTGCATTTCGAAGCCATTGTTCTCTTGCATTTAATTTTTTCATAATTTCTTTAATGTCCTCTTGACTCATCTTAAAAAGTTCATGCAAATCTTTCACAAATAATGCTGCTACTCCGGTTTTTCTCACATTTATCTGGTTGCTTATATTTCTCTCGTAATATTTTCTAAATACTTTATTGTAATTTTTATCATAATTTTTGCACATTGCTTGCCAATATTCAATAATATTCTTTTGATTATCTAGTTTAGGAATAGGAGTATTTGCTATTTCTTCAATTGGTTTTTTAAAGTCAGTTGCTTGGTATTTTTTTGCTAATTTTGTTACCGGAAATGTGGCACGTTTTGCACCTTCTTTTGCGTATTTTTTAAATTCTTGCGCTACCTTTTTTAGTATTCCTGGCATATGCTATCATCCTTTCAAAATAATGTAAATTCAAATAATTATCATATAAAACAATTATTTGTGTCAATAATATATAAATATAAAGTGAATGTCAAGGCTTTTTATCTATTTATTTTAAATTTGACCATATTTTATCTATATATTATAATATTGAGAGGATTAAATAATTTATGAGGTTTGTGGAAATGAAAAATAGCATTACACTAAAAGAAAGCGCAAAAAAATTGCCATTTAATCCCGGGGTTTACTTAATGAAAAACGAAAATGGTGAAATTATTTACATCGGGAAAGCAAAAAATTTGAAGAATCGTGTGCTTTCTTATTTTATGTCTGATTCAAATCACAGCGAAAAAGTTAAAAAAATGGTGAAAAATGTTCATCATTTTGATTATATAGTTACCGACAGCGAGTTCGAAGCCTTGGTTTTGGAATGTAGTTTAATAAAAAAATATTTACCAAAATACAATATTTTGCTAAAAGACGATAAAGGTTACAGTTATATAAAAATCACAAATGAAAAGTGGCCGCGGGTTTCTTATGTAAAACAAAAAGAAAACGATGGTGCACTTTATATTGGTCCATATACAAATTCATTTTCCGTTAAAAAAACCGTAGAAGAAGCCATTAAAATATTTAAAATTCCAACATGCGGAAGAAATTTTAATAAATTATCCAAAAGAGCGTGCCTTAATTATTATATCGGCAGATGCAGTGCGCCATGTATTGGCGCGATTGACAATTACAGCTATAATTTGGTAATAAACGACGTTATAAAATTTTTGAAAAAGGGGAGCGGCGAGATAGTTAAATATTTTACTGAGAAAATGAAAAAAGCCTCTGAAAATATGAATTTTGAGCAAGCCGCAGAATACAGGGATAAAATTAAAGCCATACAAAATGTAAATTCCAAACAAAAAGTTGTATCGTATAAAGTTGAAGAGCAGGACGTTATTGCTTGTGCAGGCGACGGAAAACACACTGCGTTTGAAATTTTCAGGTTTTCCGGCGGAGATTTATACGAAAATCAAAGCTATTTGGTAGAGGCGCAAGATGATGAAATTTCAACGAGAACAGAATTTATTAAAAGTTACTACGAAATGAAAGAAAAAGTCCCCAAACGAATAGTAATAGATGGGGGACTAGAAAATACAGAACTTATAAAGAAATATTTATCGCAAAAAGCCGGGAAATCGGTTAATATTTTAATTCCGGAAAAAGGCGACCAATTTCAGCTTGTTAATATGTGCAAAAATAACGCTTATGAGTATTTGCTGCGCAGTAAGGAGTACAAAACAAGGCAAGAAGATATTTTGGAAGACATTAAAAATATTTTATCTTTAAGTGTTTCTCCTAAGTATATTGAGGCGTACGATATTTCAAATCTAAGAAATTCAAATAACGTTGGGGCGATGGTTGTTTTTAAAGATGCTAAGCCGTTTAAAAAGGCGTATCGTAAATTTAAAATTAAAAACTTTGTCACTCAAGACGATTATGGTTCCATGAAAGAAATGCTGGAACGCAGATTTGAAAATTACCTTAATAACGAAAAAGACCCGGCGTTTTCGGTGCTTCCGGACCTTATATTAATAGACGGCGGAAAAAATCATACTGCCGCTGCGAAAGAAATAATCCAAAAATTCAGTTTAAATATTCCCGTTTTTGGAATGGTTAAAGACAGCAAACACCGAACGAGAGCGATTACCACGGAGGGTGCAGAGATAGAAATTAAAAACAGCAGCAGAGTTTTTGGGTTTATTACAAAATTGCAAGATGAAGTGCATAGATTTACAATTAATTATCATAGAAAATTGCGTGGCAAATCTGTAAAAACTTCCGAGCTTACGAATATAGAAGGCATTGGCAAAGTTAAAGCAAATGCTCTTTTAAAGTCATTTGGCAGCATAGAAGCGGTGAAAAATGCCTCTGAAACGGAATTATTAAAAATAAAAGGTATCACGAAGAAAAATGTCGAAAATATAAAAAAATATTATTTTATTACTACTTGACAGAAAACCTAAAATATAATATATAAATATATATAAAATTATATTTTGGAGGGATACGCAATGAGAAAATATATTAAAAACATTTTTGTATTAGCAGCTTTGATTTTTAGTTTTTGCGCAGCCGACAAAGTTTTTGCAGAAGAAGTAAAAGAAGAATCACCAAAAATTTCCGTGGTGGTAACTGTTTATAACACGGAAAAATATTTACGCAGATGCTTGGATTCAATTATCAATCAAAATTTTAAAGATATAGAAATTGTTTGCGTAAATGACGGCTCAAAAGATAATTCCCTTAAAATACTAAATGAATACGCTGAAAAAGATAGCCGTGTTAAAGTGGTGGATCAAGAAAACCAAGGCGTTTCGGGAGCACGAAACACAGGCGTTAGAGAAGCAAGTGCAAAATATCTTTCTTTTGTGGATTCAGATGATTATGTGGACCCTAAGATATATGAAAAAGGCTATAATTTAATTTCTTCCAACGATGCTGATGTATACATAATGAGATGGGACAGATTTTTTAGTGATACTAATTTAACAAAAGAAAACCCTTATTATGATTCCAAGGTAACTGTTATAGGGGATGGAAAAAGTACCATAGGATTTCCTCGTAGAACATATGGTTTAAGATTAGGCGTTGTGTGGGATAAAATATACAGAAAAGATATTATTACCGATAATAATTTTAAATTTGAAAAAGATGTATATTATGGTGAAGATACAATTTTTAACTGGATACTTTTTACAAGAGTAAAAAAGGTGATAACCGACGGAAATTCACTTTATTTTTACAGAGATTCTCGCCCTGGTTCAATAATGACTACCCTTAATAACAGAAGAAGAATAGAAAACCACATAGCAATTGCCAAACATTTAGTGGAAGAATATAACAAAACAGATTACTTTAAAGGTGCGGAAAATTGGGTAAACGCCAGAATATTTGGCCTTAATTATAATTTCTTGCTTACAAGATTTAGCGATTCGAAAGAAAAATTATATTGGATAAAGAAATTTTTAAAAGATGTAGATGAGCCGTACTTTAAAAAACATAATTTCAAAAATAATCAGATAGAAACTTTGAGAAATGTTGCCAGAGAACTCGAAGAAAAAATAGCAAAAGCAAAGCCGAAAGCAAATGCGGCATAGACTTAAAAAAAATTAATTTTCTAAATAATTTAAGATTTTTAAAAAATAGTCAGGCAAATTGCTTGTAAATTCCATATACTTTTTGGTTGTCGGGTGAATAAGCCCGACAACTTTTGCGTGCAAGCATTGCCCTTTTAAAAACGGGAATATATTTTTTTTGTTATTCCCATAAACTTCGTCGCCCAAAACAGGATGGCCAAGATTCGCCATATGAACTCTGATTTGGTGAGTTCGCCCGGTTTCGAGTTTTAGCTGAATATGGGTAAAACCGCTGTATCGTTTAATAACTTTATAGTGAGTTACAGCAGATTTTCCGCCGAAGGGAACCACGGCCATCTTTTTTCTGTTTGTTTTGTGGCGGCCTATGTTTGTGGATATTGTTCCTTCGTTATTTTTTAAATTTCCTACCACGATAGCTTCATAAATGCGCGTAAAAGTATGATTTTTTATTTGTTCGGCAATAAAGTTATGAGAATTATCGTTTTTTGCTACAATTAAAAGCCCGCTGGTGTCTTTGTCTATTCTGTGAACTATACCTGGACGCATAACTCCGCCAATTCCTGAAAGCGAATCTTTGCAGTGAAAAAGCAGTGCATTAACTAGAGTTTTACTGTAATTCCCCGGAGCAGGGTGAACAACCATGCCTTTTGGCTTGTTTACAATTAAAAGGTCGCTATCTTCGTAGATTATATCAAGACTTATATTTTCGGGCAAAGTGTCTGTTGGTTCGGGGTCCGGAACGTTTATTTTTATAGACTGATTTGAAGCAATTTTAAAATTTTTATTTACAGTGTTTCCGTTTATCAGGACGTTGCCATTGTTTATCAGCTTTTGAATATACGAACGCGAAAAATCCGCGAGATTGTCCATTAAAAACTTGTCAATTCTCACGTTAATGTCTTTTTCAGTAGTAGTAAATTCAAAGCTTTCCATAGGGTAAAATTATCCCACCCCTAAATCAGTATTATTTATTGAAATTTCAACTTTTGGGTCGTCTTTTATTTTTGGGTATACTTCGTTTATAAATCTGTCGATAAGTTCGGGGTTTGGCTTTATGTTTTTGCTGTTTGGAATAAACACGTTTATCATGTAATGATCAAAATATTTATTTGCCAAATATATATCATTCAGGACTGTCTCAAAAGTTTGATTTTCTGTCCCGATGAGTAAACACACGCTTTTAAAATATTTGATTATTTCTGATATTTCCGCCGTTTCCGGGATCCCTTTATTCCAGAAATTTCGCAGGTCTTTATTAAATGTTTCAATACCTATCCTGTAATTAACTTTGCAGCCTTCAAAATTTTTTGAAAAAACCTTTAGTTTTTTGCGGTAATTCCAGTGGGCTTCGAACCAAAGTTCTTTTATTTTGCAGTCTTTTACTTTTTTAATTAAATAGTTAAGAGTTTCTTCATCAAGTTCCATTGCGGATCCGGAATTAATAACGTCTAAAACGCCGAATTCACCCGTTACATTGTCAATAACTTTTTTATTTGTTGCAAATGGATTTTCGCTTACATCTTCGTAGTAATCACAAAACAAACATTTTTTCCAAAAGCACCCTGTGCCTTGCAAAAGGATGAATTCTCGCGGAAATTTTTCTTTTATTTTTGAATATCTTTTCTGAACTTGTTCCATTTATTACATATTCCTTTAGCTAAAAATTATAATTATATTTTACCATAAAACAGCAAAAAATAAAAATTCAAAATCACCGCAAAATTTAAATATAATTAATATCTGTAAAAATAATTGCCACGGCGTTGATTGCTGTGTCTTCAAAAACTCTTTCTTTGCTAACTTCCTTTACGATACTATCATTATATATATACCATTTTTTTGTATTTTTATTGTATTTATAAGAATAATAATGTCCACGACCAATGAATTTGCCTTGGTGAATTATAGATCCGGTCATTTTATATTTGTTAACACCATGGGAGTAGCACAAATGTTTAAATGGTGTTAAATCTTTTTTGTAAATACTGTCTTCAAATAATGTCCTGTTTAAAAATAGTATAAATTTATTACTAATAGTCTTCGGTATAAAAATCCCTGGTGACCTGTTTAATTCCCTCACGCACATTGGATTTGTAAATAAATAATTGTAAGCAAAGCTGGTAGCTTTAAGTTTTTGATTTTTAAATAAATCAAAAACGTCAAACCATTTTAATTGAACGCACTCTTGTGGATCTTCTTGATAACCATTGTGCCCTAATTTTATCATATGATTTTTTATTTTTTCCGGATTATACTTTTCTTTTCCGGATATATAATTAAATAAATATTTTATAGATTCTATTTTCTCATATGTTTCAGTTTTAACGTTTGAATTAAACTCAAAATTTAATATCCAATCACGAAAATCATCTATATCGTAAAGTTGCTGAAGTAGTGCAGTCATATAACAGTTGTTGCCTATATTATCAATACCTAAATTAGCATTTTTAAACTGTATTTTTCTCGTTTTAGATATTTTGGGCGAATCATGTTCAGGGCGTTTTCTTTTTAAATTTTTAGAATTATTAACTATATTAATAAACTTTCTATGTGTGCAATAACAATTAGGTGAAGTTATTATCATCATAAAACCAAGCAAAATAATTAGTGCCTTTATTGATTTTCTGTTCATAGTTTTAATCTCCTTATTAACGATTTATAATAACGATTATAACATAAAACCAACATAAAATCAACTTTAATATAAAAACAAAAATTATTTTCTGAGATTTTTAAAAAAATTGGTTAAAATTTCGGCACATTCATCTTTTAAAATTCCGCCCGTAACAACGGGTTTATGATTGTACGGCAGAGAAAACAAATCGGTAACAGATCCGCATGAACCCGCTTTTGGGTCGTTTGCTCCATAAATAATTTCCGAGATTCTGGAGTTTATTATTGCGCCGGCACACATAGGGCAGGGTTCTAAAGTGACGTACAGTGTGCAGCCTATTAGCCTCCAAGAATTTAATTTTTTGCAAGCGTTATTTATTGCCTCTATTTCCGCATGAAATAGTGCGTTTTTAGAGATTTCTCTGCGATTTCTTCCTCTGGCTATTATTTTGTCTTTATGAACTATAACAGCTCCAACAGGGACTTCTAATTCCTCGGCTGCCTTTTTTGCTTCTTTTAGTGCTTCTTTCATATATTGAATGTGATTATTCATCTTTTTGATCTGCGCTTTCATCTTTCGTTTTGGTTTGGTCTTCAAAGTAGACCCTGTCTACTTCTATTTGGGATTCGTAACTTTCGTCAAGCGTTTTTATTCCCAGTGCAAGGGAGCTTTTTATTTCTTCGTCTGTTTTTGGTATATCATAAGGTACAGAAACATGAAATATCAAATTCACTTTGGTACCTGGTACTATACGTAAGTCGTAAACTTTTGCATTTTCGTGAATTATTTTAACAAGATTAGAGATTTTTTCTCTTATAAGTTGAACGTTAACATCGTTTGTTACAATTGGGTCCATGTGAATAATTGCGCTACAGCCAAATTTTTCTTTTAATTTTTTCTCCATTAAATCAATTTCTTCATGCAGTTCTATGATGTTTTTTTCTGCAGGCATTTCCGCGTGCATGGAAATCATACTTTTTCCGGGGCCGTAATTATGAACCATAAGCTCATGAATTCCGATTATATTTGGCGAGGATAAAACTAAATCGGTTATTTCTTTTACAAACTCGGGGTCAGGGGATTGACCAATAAGCGGGCTTAGAGTTTCTTTAATTAGTCCAACACCCGTAAATATTATAAACAAAGATACTAAAATACCCGAATATGCGTCAACGGAAATGCCGGTGAAATACGTTATTGCCATTCCGAATAATATTGTAACGGTTACGGCGGCATCGCCCAAAGAATCAAATGTTGCGGCCTTAAGTGCTGTTGAGTTTATTATTTTGCCTATTTTTGTGTTAAAAAATCCGAGTAAAATTTTGATAAAAAGCGAAAAAACAAGTATTAATGTGGGAAGTAATTGTATTGAAACAGGTTCAGGGTTGAATATTTTTTCAATAGATGATTTTGTGAATTCTATACCCATAAAAATTATTGCAATAGAAACAATTAATCCCGAAATATATTCTATTCTTCCGTAGCCAAAAGGGTGGTCTTTGTCTGCGGGATTGTTTGAGGCTTTAAAGCAAATAAGAGTTACAAGTGAAGAAATAGCATCTGAAAGGTTATTAAAAGCGTCTGCGCTTATTGCAATGGATGAAGTTATTACTCCGGCAAAAAACTTGCCAGAAAATAATAGTAGATTTCCAAATATTCCTACAAGTCCGCTTAACATACCAAGCCTTTTTCGTACGGATAAATCCTCGGGGGTTTCATTTTTAATACCATATTTTTTTATAATGTAATTTATCATTTTTTTACAGATTTTTTAAATTTATCTGCGTTTACACCTCTTTATAGTATAATTTAGTAAATTATTATACTATTATTTCAAAGGTTTGTTAAGTGAATTTTTTGTATTTTTAGAATTTTTTCTTTTATATTTAATAAATTCGTATGTAAAATATCCTATAACTACAAGCATCACTGTGCTTAAAATTATAATTAAATATATTTTTTGATTGTTGTTTTCATTTTTAATTATTTCATTTTCGCTGTTATTATCGTTTTCTTCTTCATTATCAAGATCATCATCGTCATCGTCAAATTCGTCGCCATATTGCAAGCTTTTCTTTTTGCGAGTTCCTTTTTTGCTTGATTTTTCAGATTTGTTACTACCTTTACTATTTTTTGAACCGCTTTTTGAATCTGTTTTATCGGCACGATTTACTTTTACAATGTAAATTGTTTTGTCTTTTCTGTTTGAAACCGTTATTCTTATTGTGGTTGTGTTTCCTGCGGTTTCAAGTTTTCTTCTGCTTATTTTTACGCTAGCATCGCTTTCTTGTGGCTCTGCTTTTAATTCCAAATACCGAATGTTTTCGTCTACGTTGATGGTGTATTCAAATATATTAGGGTCAAAAGAAGGCGAAAGCGTACCGATTTCCGGGGTAATACTTTTTAATTTGCAGCCGGATTTATTCTTTTGATTTTTTATTATTTCGGGTGGTAAAGAAGAATTTCCATTGGAAGACACATTTATTTGCGCGCTGCTTTCGTGAACAAGTTTATTCCAAAGGTAAAATTTAGAGGACACGGAATATTGGCCGCGTGGTGCACTGTCTTTTACGAAAAGAACAATATTCCCCAGAGGAAATTCTCTGTCTTTAAAGGTAATATCTATTCTTTTGGGAAAATTTGATATAGTGAGCGATAAATCGTTTTCTTTAATTTTAAAATCCTTTTCTGAAAACGGGGAATTGCATTCAAGTTTTTTAAATCCAAAAATATTATGATTATAATCAAGCTCAAGTTTAAACGGCTTTGAAAAATTATAGCCGGTAATTTTTTCAATAGATATAGGTATGCGGACTTCACTTTTAGGGGTAAAAGTTCCTTCCGGATTTTTTTCGATTTTCACTGAAAATTCAGCTGCACTTACGGCGGTTAAACTGAGCAAAAAAATTATTAATGCAAAGATAGATTTAAAAAAATTTTTGCGTATCATGAAATTCCTTCTTTCAAAAAATATAAATTTTTATTAAAATAGAATATGATGAAAAATATTATTTAAAAAAGGTGGTTGATTTTAATGTCAAATTTAATTAGTTTCTTGTTTAACTCCACAGTAATGTTTTGGCTGGAGAGAATATTTTTTGCAGGGCTTATACTCTTTATCGGCTGGTGGCTTATAAATAGGTTTAGCAAAGTTTACCTTGTGTTTTTTCAAAAAGCTTCGCTCGATAAAGGGCTTGTTTCATTTTTTGATTCCGTGATCAGGTTTTTACTGCGCCTTCTTTTGTTTGTGGGGGTTCTAGATTTTTTAGGGTTTAAAACAACGTCAATTGTTGCCGCAATCGGTGCTTCTTTTATTGCAATTGGAATTTCCCTTAAAGACAGCCTTGCAAACGTTGTAAGCGGAATAATTCTTATAATAAATAAGCCTGTTCACGCGGGGGATTATGTTGAGTTTGACGGTATTAAAGGAAAAATTATAAAAATAGAAATGCTGTTTTCTTTTGTTCAGCCTTCGGAAGAAGATAAAGTTATAGTAGTGCCAAACAGCAAACTTATATCCAGCAACATACTGAGGAAAAGCGAATACAACTGGGAATCAATTAAGACTTACGAAGAAGTTTTACCAAATTCAAAAGTAAAAGACTTTAAAAAGTACTTGGAAAAAGAAATTTTTCTAAGCAAAAACATCTTGCAAATACCCGCTCCCGAGATAACTATTGAAAATAAAGAGGATAAAATCGGTATTACTTTGAATTTATGGTGCGAATCGCAAAATAAAAAAGAGGCGCAAAAAGAAATAGAAAAAATAAAAGAAAAATTTCACAAAAAATATGATATAAAACTTTCTTAAGTTTATTATAACATATTTTTAAATTATATTCAACTTTTTTAAAAATGGAGAATTACTTTATGAAAATTGACACATTTTCAGCAGGAGTTGCCCCCGGCGGCCTCAGAAACATTCAAGAAATAAAAATTCTTATATGCTATATTTTTGACAAAATAAATACTCCCCTAAGAAAATCAGATGTTTCTGCGATACTTCAAAATTACTCTTTGGCAAATTATTTTGAAGCAAGCCAGGCCTTTTCGCAAATGGTTTTAAATAAAAATTTATCAGTAGACCCCGAAGACAACAATTACTATGTAATTACTCCAAGCGGAAAAATGATTTCCGAGGAGCTTGGAGACAACTTGCCACTAACCGTTAGAGAGAACGCCCTAAAAAGCGCCGAAGCATACTTGAAAAGATTAAAAACCGAAAAAGAAAATACGGTTAATATTAAAAAAACACCGGTTGGGTATACTGTGAATTGCAAAGTTTCGGGCGGAGAATTCAATATGCTGGAAATCAAGCTTTACGCTCCGGATATTACAGCGGCCACTGTGATAAAGAATAATTTTTATAAAATGCCGGAAAAAATATACGAAAGTGTTGTTTCTATGCTTACAAAAGAAAATTAGCGCATAAAACTTGACACCGCTTTGCTTTAGTATATATAATACGATTAGGGATATATGTTGCCGTGTTTGGAGGTGCATAGCCTTAAATGGATAAAATTGATATAAAATCTATGACGGCTCGGGAAATAGAGCAAAGCTTTTTGCCAAATTTCACCGAATCGTTTAGAGCAAAGCAAGTCTATGGCTGGCTTGTAAAAGGTGTTTCTTCATTTGAAGAAATGTCTAATATCCCTCAAAAATTAAAAGATTTTTTAAATCAAAATTATTTTATAGCAAGTGTAAAAATTAAAAGCAAAAAAATTTCTTTGGACGGAACAATAAAGTATCTTTTTGAACTTTATGACGGCCAGCTTATCGAAGCAGTGGTTATGAAATATAATCACGGATATTCGATGTGCTTGTCAACGCAGGTAGGGTGCAAAATGGGTTGTGCGTTTTGTGTTACCGGGAAAGGCGGATTTGCCCGCAATTTAATGCCTTCGGAAATGATTTCGCAGATAAAAACTGCCGAAAAAGAAGAAAATATAAAAATATCAAATATTGTTCTTATGGGAATGGGAGAGCCTTTAGATAATTACGACAATGTAGTAAAATTTTTAAAGCTGGTTTCTTCAAAAGACAATTTAAATATCGGCATGAGGCACATCTCACTTTCAACTTGTGGTATAGTGGACAAAATATATAAACTTGCCGAAGAAAAATTGCAGCTTACGCTTTCTATTTCACTTCATGCACCAAATGATGAAATTCGAAATAAAATAATGCGAATTAATCGCCGCTATAATTTGAAAGAATTGATTGATGCCTGCAAATATTACATCAAAATCACCGGAAGAAGAATTTCGTTTGAATATATAATGATAAAAAATGTTAACGATTCAGCAAAATGTGCAGTTGAGCTGGCAAAACTTTTAAAAAACATGATTTGCCATGTTAATTTAATTCCACTTAATAAATCGGATATAGTGGAAGGGTTTAGCCCAAGCGGCAAAGCACAGGTCTATTTGTTTCAAAACACACTGGAAAAGGCCGGAATAACCGCCACAGTAAGAAGAACACTGGGAAAAGATATCGAAGCGGCTTGCGGCCAATTAAAAGGAAAGTACAAAGAAGCGGAGGGCAAAGATTAAAATGAAAATTTACAGCAAAACAGATATTGGTAAAACTAGAAGCAGTAACCAAGATGCAGTTAAAACAGGTAAAATTTCTGATAGTCTGGCGTGGTCGGTTGTTTGTGACGGAATGGGTGGTGTTGCCGGCGGAGATGTAGCAAGCGACATTGCAGTTTTAACGATTTCTTCTTATTTAAATGAGAAATTAAGTGGTGAAAACGAGCCGGAAGAAATCAAAAAAATAATATGCGAGGCTGTAAACAGTGCCAATGATGCGATTTATTTAAAGTCTCAAGAGGACACGAGCCTAAAAAATATGGGGACAACGGTTATACTTTGCGTTTTAAGCGGTGATGACCTTTATGTTGCTCATGTGGGCGACAGTAGAGCATATTTAGTGGGCGAAAATAATATAAATCAAATTACCACCGACCACTCAATGGTTCAAGAAATGCTTAGCAGCGGGAAAATAACTGTTGACGAAGCTAAAAATCATCCGCAAAAGAATGTGATAACCAGAGCTTTGGGTGTAAGCGACGAAGTGCAAGTGGATTACAAGCAGCTAAAAATAAAGCCCGGCAATTTGGTTATTTTATGCACTGACGGGCTTACAAATCATGTGGAAGAAAACAAAATTTATGAAATCTGCAAAGAAACTGAGCTTTCTCAGTTGCCGCAGCGTCTGATTGACGAAGGAAATGAAAATGGCGGAACAGATAATATAACCGTTTCGGTTATTAAGTATTAGTTTTAAATGTTATAAAATTTATTATGGACAAGGAGAAAAAGTACCATGGATAAATATACAGGTAAAAGATTAGACGCAAGATATGAAATTCAAGAATTAATCGGTGTTGGTGGCATGGCGGTAGTATACCGTGCTTACGATATAATTGAAGATAAGATAGTGGCCATAAAAATACTTAAAGATGAATTTTTAGGCAACAAAGAATTTATAAGGCGCTTTAAAAACGAATCCAAAGCCATCGCAGTGCTTTCTCACCCAAATATTGTAAAAGTTTACGATGTAAGCTTTGGCACCAAAATTCAGTATATAGTAATGGAATATATTGAAGGCACCACTTTGAAGGAATATATTTCAAATCAAAAAGTAATAAATTGGAAAGACGCTGTTTATTTTGTTCATCAAATCCTTTCTGCGCTTATTCATGCACATGGAAAGGGCGTAATTCATCGTGATATAAAGCCCCAAAACATAATGCTTCTTAATGATGGGACGATTAAAGTCACGGATTTCGGAATAGCAAGATTTTCACACAACGAAACTCAAACGATGACGGACAGAGCCATAGGTTCAGTTCATTATATTTCGCCGGAGCAAGCAAGAGGAAGCATTATTGACGAAAAAGCCGATTTATACTCGGTTGGTGTAATGCTTTACGAAATGATAACGGGTAAATTACCGTTTGAAGCGGATAACGCCGTATCGGTTGCAATTATGCAAATGCAAGCAAACCCTAAACCTCCACGTGAGATTAACCCTAATATTCCAAAAGGTTTAGAGCAGATTATTCTTCACTCAATGGAAAAAGAATCTGCACATAGGTACGCATCTGCAGAGGAAATGCTCGGTGATATAGAAAAAATTGAAGATAACCCCGAAATAACTTTTGATTACAATTACTTTGTAGATGATAATCCAACAAAATACATCGATAATATTGAAGGCATAAATAAAAACAAAACAAATTATGGCGACGGATATAATTACAAAGAAAAAGAAAAAAAGCAAAAAAACAAAGCCACTTTTATTGCCAGTGGTATTGCCGCAGCGGTAGCACTTTTGGCCCTTATATTCGTTTTTATAACGTTCTTTGGGTCTTGCGGAAATAGCTCTGCAAAAGATGTTGACGTGCCGAATTTTATAGGTATGCAGCTTTCGGAAGTGCAAAACAATCCTGAATATAAATTCGTTTGGAAAGTTGAATCTGTATATGATTCCACAAAACCTGAGGGTATAATTGTAGATCAAGATCCACTACCAGGATCAAAGAAAATAAAAGAAGATTCCACTATAGTGCTGAAAGTAAACAGTTCCGGAGTTTTAATAACCGTACCTAATGTTGCCGGGCTTACTGAAGATGTGGCAAAATCCAAGCTTACAAACGCAGGGCTAAAGTATGATTTACTGATGATTGAAGATAATAATGTTAAAGAAGGCTATGTGGTTAGCGTTTCGCCGCAAGAGGGAAGTAAAGTTCCTTCCGATACCACAGTAAAACTTTATATAAGTAAAGGACCGTCAGAGGAAAAAGTAACTGTACCGGATGTGATTAACAAAACTTTATCTTCTGCAAAAAGTGAACTTTCTTCAGCAGGTTTAAAAGTTTCCGATAACATATCTTATGAAAACAGCGATAAACCTAAAGATACAGTTATATCCATGGATCCATTACCGGGAGTTTCCATAAATAAAGATTCAACCGTTAAACTTACGGTAAGTTCAGGGGTAAAAAGAGAAAAAACGCTAAGTGTATCGGTTGATTTACCGTCTGAAGTAACGCACGAAGTAACAGTTACAACGTATGTTGATGGGGTTTTGGAAGAAACAAAAAAAGTTGTGCCTTCTTACAACGGAACATATGTTTTCCAAATGAAAGGTACATCTGGTAAAAAAACAGTAAATGTAAATTTAGATGGGTCACAATACAGGGTTTATGAAGTCGATTTTGACGCTTCGTCAAACAATGTAAAGCGAATACGTTCATACAGCTATAAAGACAATTCTTCAAATAAACAAAATGATGATGAAAATTCCGTCTACGGAAATTAAAAATAAAAAATTTATAGAAATATTAGTAAAGAGGTGGAGGCGCTTTGGATAAATTAGTAATATCTGGAGGGCATAAATTAAAAGGAACAGTATCAATAAGTGGTGCTAAGAATGCGGCGGTGGCGATTTTGCCGGCGGCAATTCTCTCAGACGGCGTGTGCAGAATAGAAAACATTCCTGCAATAAGCGATATTACGCTTATGTGCAGAATTCTAAGTGATATGGGCGCAAATATTAAAATGATAAATAAAAACACAATAGAAATTGACCCAACAAAAATGGTTTTTTGTGAAACGCCGAATGATTTAATGCGTGGAATGAGGGCATCATGTTATTTAATGGGTGCGCTTTTGGGTAAATTTTCTAAAGCAAGCGTATGTTTGCCCGGGGGATGTGACTTTGGCACAAGGCCTATTGATCAACATTTAAAAGGTTTTAAAGCTTTAGGTGCTGATTATGACATCAATGCAGGTGTTATTCATGTGGAATGCAAAAAATTGGTTGGAACGCATATTTATTTAGACGTTGTATCAGTTGGCGCTACTGTAAATATAATGCTTGCAGCTGTAAAAAGTGAAGGCCTTACTGTTATTGAAAACGCAGCAAAAGAACCGCACATTGTTGATCTTGCTAACTTTTTGAACTGCATGGGTGCAGATATTTTTGGAGCAGGTACGGACGTTATAAAAATACGTGGCGTTGAAAAATTAAAAGGTGTAACATATTCTATAATACCCGACCAAATTGAAGCCGGCACGTACATGGCAGCCGCTGTGGCTACAAGGGGAGACGTTACAATTGAAAACGTAATTCCAAAACATTTGGAGTCCATTACAGCCAAACTGGAAGAAATGGGAGTAAATGTAGAAGCGTTTGATGAATCTGTAAGGGTTTTTTGTAATAAATCATTGCAAAAATGCAATATCAAAACCATGCCACACCCGGGTTTCCCAACAGATATGCAGCCGCAAATAACTGCCCTCCTTTCCACCGTGGAGGGGACAAGCATAGTAAACGAAGCGGTTTGGGATAATAGATTTAGATATATCGAAGAATTAAGCCGCATGGGTGCAAAAATATCCGTTGATGGTAGGCTTGCAGTGGTTGAAGGAGTTAAAAAATTAACCGGCGCAAAAGTAAGCGCAACGGACCTTAGAGCCGGTGCAGCGCTTATAATAGCAGGGCTTTCGGCAAACGGAAAAACAACAATAGAAAATATAAACCATATTGAAAGAGGATATGAAAACATAGTAGAGAAATTAACAAATTTAGGTGCAGACATAAAACACGTTTCTGATATATTTCCTGAGGAGGAAGAAGTTTCGGGAATTTAAAAATAAAACTCGGTAAAGATAGAAAATCTTTATCGGGGATTTTTCTGCCAAAAAATAGTAGGAGGAATTAAATTGATTAAAATTTGCCCGCTTTTTAGTGGGAGCAGCGGTAATTGTACTTATGCTGAATTTGAAGATAAAAAAGCAGTGATTATCGACTGCGGAAAAAGCGCAAAGCAAATTGAAAAATTATTGCATGAAAACAGCGTTGATATATCAAACGTAAAAGGGATTTTTATAACTCATGAGCATACGGATCATGTTTCTGGGTTAAAGGTTTTTTCAAAAAGGTATGGCATTAAAATTTACGGTTCAAAAGGCACCATAACAAATTTAAAAAGTAGGGGAATAATAGAAGCCAAATCAGAATACCAAATTATCGAAAAAAAGGATATAGATTTAGGTTTTGCGTCATTAAAAGCGTTTTCAATATCACACGATTGTAACGAAGGTTTTGGTTTCGTTTTTACAAACAAAATCGGCGAAAAATTTGCAATGTGTACTGATTTAGGTTTTGTTTCAAACGAAGTAAAAAACGCTCTTACAGGTGCAAATATTGTAATGCTTGAGTCTAATCACGATGTAATGATGCTCCAAAACGGGCCTTACCCGTATTATTTAAAAAAGCGCATACTTTCCAGCGCGGGGCATCTTTCAAACCAATCTTGCGCGGAATTTTTGCCGCATCTCATTGACCACGGCACAAAAAATATAATTTTGGCGCATCTTAGTTCCCACAATAACATTCCCGAACTTGCGTTGGAAACGTCTGTGTGCCACCTTAGTAAATTTGGAATGTCTTTAAATAAAGATTTTCTTTTAAATGTTGCACCAAAAATAAACACACAAAAGCTAAGTTTTTCTATTTGATTTTTTTAAACAGCGCCCCGATAATTATAACAAAATAAAAAGATATAAATCTGCATATAATCATGGCTAACGAAATTTCTTCTTTGCTAAATATTAAAGAAAACATTTTTAAAAATCCATTTTCTGTGGTGCCGGAAGCGCCGGGGAGTGGAGTAAAGGAAGAAACCGTGTTTACCACTGATTGTGTGCAGATTGATTCTATTATTGGATTAAATTCGTGATTAAAAGATTTAAAAACAAAAAATGGTATTAAAAGCAAAAATGTTATTTGCAAAAAATTTAATAAATAAAGCTTTAAATTTGTTTTTCTTTCCATTTTAATGTTGCAATCAAAAACAGATTTTATTTTTTCGTTAAAGCTGTTTATTATTTTTTGCGGATTTTTTATTATCTTTATTTTTGCGCATAAAAAAATAATGATTTTAAAGGTTTTTAAAACGAGCTCAGATTTAAATTTTAATATTATCAAAATAAAAATTGTAAAGCACTGAAAAAGCACTCCAACAGCAATAAACATAATAAGCCCCGGAAATAAGTTTTTTAAATGATTATAGTAAATAATTGTTGTAATAACCGAGTATATCGCCAACGTAGTTTGGTAAATTAGCAGCTTTTTTGTAAGAATAACTACTGCTTTTTCCGTGGTTATTCCTTTTTCTTTCAGTTTTAGTATTTGTGCCGGTTGGCAGCCAAGACCCATGGGAGTTATTGCCGAAAAATACTGCGAATAAATTATTACTTTATAAGAAAAATAGCCCGGTAGTTTTTGGCCGCATAAATTTTGTGCAATTGTGGCAATAACTCTGCTTTCAAAATACCAAGAAATAAGCAGCGAAACAAAGCCTCCGACAAGCCAGTATAAATTAAGAATCGGAAGCACTTTGCAAAGGCATATTAAATTATTATTTACCACGCAAAAATAAATCAAAATAGCAACTGATATAACAAATAAAACAGCGCTGCCGTATTTTTTTATTTTATGCGAATGTTTTTTGATTTTATCAAAAAAATTTTCCATGTGTATAGTATTTAGCACACATGGAATGTTTATTCAGATGTTAAGCATGTTTTTTCATTTTCTTTTTCTTGATTTTAACTTTTTTCGGCGGTTTTATAATCGGATAAGGTACTTCCGGTAAAGTTTCTCCTTTGGTGGGTTTAAATAAATTCCCTGCAAAATAATCAATCGACTTTGTGGCAGAACTTATGTTTTCTAAAAATTTGCTGAAATTTTTCTCTTTTGCATGCAGCATAAAAACATAATAGTAGCAAACTATTTTTGCTTTCTGCGAGTATATCCAGATGTGTTTGCGGTAATCTTTGTAAGCTTTTTCGTTTTCCAAAAAGTTTCTTATAACGCCCAAAGATTTAATAAAATCGTTTATTTTTTTTATGTTCATCGAGTGAAGAATGCTGGTTTCTCTGCTTGTGTAATTATAAAGAGCTTTACCCGAAAAAACTATTTTGTTTGCGTAGTAAAAAAGTTTTGGCGATGCAGCTATATCCTCAAAATACATTTCGTCGAATTTAAAATTGTTTTCAAAAAAAAGTTCCCTTTTTGTTAGTTTGTTCCACACAAAATAATGCGTGCCGATATCTAAAATTAATTTTTTTAAGGCTTTTGTTTTTGAATATACTCCCGGAATTGAATTAAAAGGCATGTATAATTTTAAATTTTTTTCGGGGTAATAAAAATTAAAATTACAGCAGCTAATGTCTGCGTCATTTTTAATTGCGGCTTCATATAAAAGCTCTAAAAACTTTGGCTCCAAGTAGTCGTCGCTGTCCATAAAACCTATGTATTTTCCTTTGCAAGAATCAAGAGCCGTGTTTCTTGCGGCTGCCGGACCTTTGTTTTGCTGCTTTATCAAGAAAAAATTTTTGTTTTTTTTGCAGAATTCCTCGGCTATTTCCACGCTTTTATCCGTTGAACCATCGTCCACGATAATTACTTCAAAATTTTTAAAAGTTTGTTCTTCCACGGATTTTAATGCACGGGTAAGATACTTTTCCACATTATAAACCGGAATAATCAAACTTATTTCTGGTAAGTTCATCGTTTTTAAGCCTCCTAATTGAAAAACTACTTTTTATTTGCTTTTTATTTCTTTGGGGAATCTAATAAACGGAGCAAATATTATAATATTTAAAAAATATGTGATAATTCTCCAGATAAGTATTGCAGATTTAATGGTGCTTTGAGTAAAAAATGTATCAAAAAACACATAAAAACACCCTTCCGCAGCACCGGAACCACCCGGCAGCGGCATAAAAGAAGAAACCATTACCACAAAAGATTGTCCGGTTACCATATCAAATGCATTTGCTCCAAAAAAGTTAAATCCTCTGTAAATTGTGTATGGAATTAAGAAAATAAGCGTAAGTTGAGTAATTGTGAGCAAAATTGTTTGAATAAAAAGATTTTTATTTTTATAAAGTGATTTGTTGCATTCGTGAAAATGCTCCAGATTTTCTTTTGTTTTCTGTATTTTTTCTTCGGGATTTTTTATCAGTTTTATTTTTACAAGCAAATTAAAAATCCAGTTTATAAGTTTAAAGGTGAGCTTTCTATTAAATGAAAACATATACATAATGCCTATTACCGCCACATGAGAAACAAACCCGAAAGTTGCCAAAGTTATCATAATTCCGCCCATGCCGCTAAAGAAAATATCAAAATTTAAAGCAGCAGAAACAAAGCTGTACAGTGTTATTGTACTTTGATAAACCAAAAATTTCTGTATTAAAACGGAAGTTGCCACTCCCGCAGATACTTTTTGTTTTGAAAAGCAGTAAAGCTGCATTGGTTGTCCACCAACAGCGCCCGGAGTTATTATACTAAAAAATTGCCCAACTGCCGTACATTTAAGCCCTTTTGCGTAAGTATATGATTTGTCGTAATTATTTGTAAATGTATAAAGAATAAAGGCGTCAATTGCAACGTTTAAAAGCTGGTAAAGTACTCCAAAAACAAGCCAAAGCCAGTTAAAACTCGATGCGCCTTCAATAAGATCAATTAGGCCATTTTCGGAAGTTACAAAATATATAATAAGTCCCACCGGGACAAGCAGTGCGAGTATATTAAAAATTATTTTTGATTTTGTTTTCATGTCCATCTCCTGTTTTTTAAGTGAAAAAACCCTTATTAATATAGCATAACTTTATTTTAAGTGAAGTTCAAGTTATATTTTTTACCGGTAAATTTAAAAAATTGTTATCAACATAAGGTTTGTACTGAATATTATACCCAATATATACAGAACTGATTTATTCTTGGTTTTTGCGGTTTTGTAAAAACTAAAAAGGGGTGTATGTTTAGTGTCAAAATTAATAATAGAGGGGCTACATCGTTTAGAGGGTGAAATAAAAGTTCAAGGCGCTAAAAACAGCATACTTCCGATTTTGGCTGCTTCCATTATCTGCGAAGATGAATGCGTTATACACGGTTGCCCGAATATTTCTGACGTTCAGGTTACAATTAAGGTTTTGGAGCATTTAGGATGTAAAGTTTCTTTTTTCGGAGATACAATAACAGTTAATTCAAAAAATATCTCAAAAAATGAAATACCACAATCTTTAATGCGCGAAATGAGATCCTCCATTATATTTTTGGGGGCACTTGTTTCCCGTAAAAAAAGCGCAAAATTATCATTCCCGGGCGGGTGTGAGCTTGGCCCAAGGCCAATTGATTTGCATTTGGAAGGGCTAAGGCAACTCGGACTTAAAATAAACGAAAAACATGGTTTTTTGGAATGCGAATCGCCCGGACTTATTGGCAGCAATATTGCTCTTTCGTTTCCAAGCGTCGGCGCAACGGAAAATTTAATACTCGCAGCAGTTAAAGCAAAGGGCGTAACAGTTCTTACAAATGCAGCAAAAGAACCCGAAATAATGGATTTGATTTTATTTTTAAATAAATGCGGCGCAAAGATAAAATATTCCGAAAGCGGAGTTATTACAATTGAGGGAGTAAATAAACTCCACGGCGCAGAGCATAAAATCATACCGGACAGAATTGCAGCCGTAACATACATGGCGTGTGCGGCGATAACTTCCGGAAGTTTGGTTTTAAAAAACGTTGTTGAAGATAATATAAGCTCAATTATACCAATTTTTGAAGAAGCGGGTTGTATAATAAAGACGTTTTGTGATAATATTTTAATTATAGATTCTCCCGAAAGGCCGTATTATAATAGATTAATAAGGACTATGCCGTATCCGGGCTTTCCCACTGATGCTCAGGCGCCCGTAATGGCCATGACGACTATTGCGGACGGAACTAGCATGTTTGTGGAAAATATTTTTTCAAACAGATACAAACACGTGGGGGAACTACTTAGATTAGGAGCAGATATAAAAGTGGAAGACAAAGTGGCAATTGTAGAAGGAGTAAAAAGATTATACGGCGCAGAAGTCAGTGCGTCTGATTTACGGGGCGCTGCCTCGCTTATAGTAGCAGGGCTTGGCGCAGAAGGAATTACAAAAATTTCCGGGCTTAATCACATTGACAGAGGATATGAAAATATAGAAAAAATTTTATCAAATGTCGGAGCAGTAATAAGAAGGGTTTAAAGGTGAAAAAAGATGATTAAAATTATGGGACCGAAAAGAAGAAAACGAGAAGCGTACATAAAAAAAAGAATGAAAAAAAGGGCATTTATTAAAAAAATCATTAAACGAAGTATGATTTTGTTTTGTTTTGCGGCAGTGGTAATCGGGCTATGGTTTGGCTTTAAAATAACGCTTGACAGTATCTTTTTTGTTAGAAATATAATGGTAACGGGCAATAGCCACTACGACGACAGCGAAATTATTTCGGCAAGCGGAATTAATATGGGCAACAATCTTCTGTTTATTAATTCCGGAAATGTGGAAAAAGCAATTTACGACAAGTTTCCGTATGTCGAAAAGGCGGAAATTAGCAAAAAAATGCCCGGGAGTATTGAAATTAAAATCACCACAGGTTCGCCGTGCTATTTTATGGAGTGTGAAAATGAATACTTGATAATAAGCAAATACGATAAACTGCTTGAAAAAACGGTTGAAATTCCGCCAGAAATTATACACGTAAAAGGAATTGAATTTGAAATATAAATAAACGGCAGCATTAAATACAAAGACCCGAAAGCAAAAGAAACAGTGTTTAAAATTGTGGATGCTTTTAAGTCAAACGAGCTGAATTTTTTAAATGAAATTGATGCTTCAAACTTAAACGATGTAAAAATAGTTTATGACCACAGAATAAAAATTTTAATTGGTTCGGAAGAAGATTTAAGTTACAAACTTCTTACCGCCAAAGAAATTATAATGAACAAAATAAGTGCTTCGGAAAAGGGAACGCTTAACCTTAAAACGCTAAAAAAAGAAAACAGGTCTTATTTTACGTCTGAATAATTTTTATAAAAAATATAAAATAAAAAGGAGAAAATTATTATTTTTAATTTTAGTGAAAAAACAAAGGAAATACGAAACAAAGCGCTTGAAATGTGCAAAAAACAATTTAAAAAAATTGAAAATATTTCAGAACAGAATCAGCAAAAAGTTTTAAAAGCTTTTATTGACTCCGGCGTCAGCGAAAGCCATTTTGCTTTCACCACGGGCTATGGATACGGCGACCGCGGGAGAGAAAAATTAGACGAAGTTTTTGCAAAAATTTTTGGCACGCAAGACGCCTTGGTAAGATCCACCATAGTAAGCGGGACCCACGCTTTAACCGTGGCGCTTTTTGGTGTTTTGCGGCCATTTGATAAAGTTTTATCAGTTACAGGAAAACCATACGACACATTAAATGACGTAATAAATTCAAAAAATGATTTTGGTTGCCTAAATGATTTTAAAATAGAATTTGATTATCTGGAATACAATAAAAATGAAAAAGAATATTTAACCCAAATAAAAAATAAAATGAGCAAAAAAAAGTATAAAGTTATATATATCCAGCGCTCCAGAGGGTACACACTCAGGGATTCTCTTTCTGTGGAAAAAATTAAAAAAATTATAGACTGCGCAAAAAATATTGACCCTAACATTGTAGTAATGGTGGACAATTGCTACGGAGAATTTACCGAAAAAGAGGAGCCGACTGAGGTTGGCGCAGATTTAGTTGTCGGTTCGCTGATAAAAAATCCCGGCGGGGGAATTGCGCGAACCGGAGGATATATTGCAGGGAAAAGCGAATTAATAGAAAAATGCGCTTGCAGATTAACTTGCCCAGGTATCGGAAAAGAAATTGGGGCAACTTTGGGAATAAACAGGGAGCTTTTTATGGGTATTTTTAACGCTCCACATGCCGTGGCAGAAGCACTTAAAACTGCCGTTTTTGCTGCAGCTGTTTTCGAGATTATGGGCTACGAAGTTTTTCCGAAATCAAGTGATGACAGATGTGATATCGTTCAATCTGTGGTTCTGCGAAGTCGTGAAGCGCTTATTAATTTTTGTAAGGGAATTCAGCAAGGATCACCCGTTGATTCTTTTGTATCTCCCGAGCCATGGGACATGCCGGGGTACGAAGACCAAGTTATAATGGCTGCGGGGACTTTTACTTTGGGCTCATCGATTGAGCTTTCCGCAGACGGCCCGTTGCGCGATCCTTATGCCGTTTGGGTGCAAGGGGGGCTTAATTTTCATACTGCGCAAATTGGCATCTTGTTTGCTGCCGAAAAAATAATTAATCAATAATAAAAAATTGTTGTTTGTCATACATATAAACAAGATTTTATTAAAGGAGTAAAAATGTATGACATCACAAGAAACAAAGAAAACGACCCCAAAAAATCCCCACTGTATTAGCTTGGAAAACAGAGAAAATCTGGTTCTTAGCGGCATAAAAGAAGTGGATAATTACGACGAAAACACCATAAATCTTTACACAGAAATGGGAAGACTTGTTATAAAAGGGGAAAATTTAAATATAAAAAAATTAAATCTGGAATTTGGCGACTTGGAAGTTGACGGTGAAATTTCATCTCTTATTTACAGCAGTGAAAAATCAAACGGCGGAATTTTTTCAAGGCTTTTTAAGTAGGTGGATATTTTGAACGGAACTATTACCATGCAAACGATAATTTTTGCATTTTCGTGCGTTCTTGGTGCCGGGCTTGGTGTTTTATATGATGTTTTCAGAATAATAAGAATGGTTATAAATTCAAAAAGTATTGGCATTTTTATAGAAGATGTTATTTATTTTATATTAAGCGGGGTAATAACCTTTGTTTTTGTCTTAAAAATTAACAGCGGCGAATCCAGGTTTTATATTTTGGCGGGCGAAGGAATAGGCTGGATAGCGTACCATTTAACGCTTGGCAATGCTATTTATAACTATTCCGGGAAAATTGCAAAAAAATAAAATCTAAAACCAAAAACGTACTTGAAAAATTTTCAAATTTTAAAAGTAAAAAACACTTGAATTTACACGTTTAATTAGTGCATAATAAATATGTATTGTATTTTTTATTTTTAAGGGAGTGATATCAATTAAACGTGTATTTAAAAAAAGTAAAAAACTTACTATAAAAATTATAATAAAGTTTATTGTGTTTTCTATTATTGCTTACATAGTTTTTTTGTTTATCAACCAGCAAGTAAAAATATGGCAAACAAATGATGAATATAACAGTAAAAATGAAAAAATTAAAATCGAAAAACAAAAAAAAGACGAGCTTATTAAGGCGATTGAGGGAAATGAGGAAGAAGAAAACAATCACGATAGCTCAAAAGTAAGAATTTTTGAAAATGTTATGGAATAATTTTATTTGAAATGTTTTAAGGAGGAAGTAAATTTTTTATGCGTCTTGAGTTAGGAGCAGTAGTAGAGGGAAAAATAACAGGTATAACTAAATTCGGTGCCTTTGTCGATTTAGGGGAAGGAAAATCGGGCCTTGTGCATATATCGGAAGTGTCCAATTTTTTTGTTAAAGAAATAAATGAGCATTTAAAAGAAGGCCAAACAGTTAAAGTGAAAATCATAAAATTAAACGACAAGGGTAAATACGAGCTTTCTATTAAGCAAGCAAGCGAAGAAATTTTGCCTTCTCAAAAGAAGGTACAAAAAAATGATAATTTTAGCTTTAAACCCAAAAATCAAGCGCTCAGCTTTGAAGATATGATAAACAAATTCAAAAAATCAAGCGATGAAAAACTTTCTGACTTTAAAAAGAAAACAGAAGTAAGGCGCCCGAGAAACGCCTATAAAAGTAATAATTAATGCCAAATTTAAACCAAAGCAACCGCAAGCTTTGGCTTAAAATTTGTATAGTTTTTAATATTAAACTAAATATATATTGACATATTGTTTAATAAATGTTATAATGTATTAAATTGGCTTTAATTATAAAGTTAATACTTTTAGGAGGATTTTTTAATATGAAACTAATCAAAAAGATTTTTTCTTTATCTTTAGGCATATTAACATTTATTGCAAGTATCCCGAGTGCCTTTGCGACCAAAAATGATATTGTTGCATTAGTAATTGGCACTAATGAATCAAAAAGTAAATTTTCAAGAATTGCATTTGATAAAGAAATAGAATTTGGAAATTGGGGTACAGCCCATTACAATGAAAAAACAATTCGTTTTTGCTTTTCTAAAAATAATGATGAAACTAAAATATCTAAATTTATAAAAAATTGTACAATAAAAACTTCTAACGGCATAAACCATATGTTCAATATAATAATAGCAACAGTAGACACTGATCAAAATATTGAACAAATAAAAACAGATATTAGAAACATGGTTGATTTTATTTGTGACAACAAAGATAACTATACTCAAATTCTAGTTGTTGGTTGTAGTGATAGAACCGACATACTAAATACAGACAAATTTATGTCTGAACTTTCTAATTATGTTACCGGAATCGAAGTTGATTGCACACCAAATAAATGGGGAACAACTCATAACGTAAGTTTTGATGAACAGTTTTTATGTTTTACTGTGATATCAAAAAATTTTGAAAACGAAGAACAAGACTTTCTAAATTTTATAGTTAATCGTTCTATGGATTATTATGAATTAAAAAGAAGAAATTCGTGTGGAATTAAAAATACAATTTATAAACATCCTATTGCATCAGCTGGAGTAGGTGCTTTAGCTGTAGGAGCACTTTGTGGTATAGGGTACGGAATATATAAAGGCGGAGAATATTTATTGAACAAAGCAGCAAATAGCAATAAAAAATAATAGTTTAAAATTTTAAAATATTTTTATTACATCTTCAGAAACCTGAAATTGTTTTTTTATTATTATACAAAATTCGACATACATTTTTTGTAAATAGATGTAAAATATTGGAAAACGAAAAGAAAGGTGGTAATAAAGATTATAATATAAAAAAACAAAAATTATATTTCGAAAAGAGGTTTTCTAACATGAAACTAACTAAAAAGATTTTTTCTTTATTTTTAGGCATATTAATATTTATTACTGGCATTCCAAATGTTTTTGCAGCTAATTATAATGAGGTCAACATAGCAGTTATTGCTTATTCAGAGGAAATTAGAGAGCGTGTTTGTAATAGTATTTCCCCTAGCGGGAACTCTATTATAGGGAGTTCTCCTGTAGATAACAAATATTATAAAATAAATTTTGTTAAGTTGCCGCCATATCCTGCGTATTGTGATGATAATGAATTAAGAAGATACATATCAGATAATGAATCTATAATAAATAAATGCTGCGGTTGTATGTTTATCTATGATTTAAGTAAAGTTTATGATTTTTATAATGGCCCATTACTTGAAACTTGGAAAATGCGAGAAAATGGCTACGGCAATGAAGTAAAAGAAGAATGCCGCCGTTGGTGCCATGCTATTGAAAAAATTAATCCCGAACGTTATTTCCTTTTTATACCTGATGCAAGTAGATTAAGAGATTCCGATTTAAGATATTGGTGTAACTATGCTTGTGATAATATATGCAGTTGTGAAAATTCATGGATGGAATCACATCCAGGGCATCCTCAATTTGTTTGCGCACTGATATTTCCACAAAGATCTAACGATATTTGCTCTAATCTTCTCCATTATATACCTATTCATAACCATGCAAGAGGTGTAGGAGATATGATTTATAGACATCCGGTTGTGTCGGTCGGCGTAGGGGCTTTGGCTGTAGGAGCACTTTGTGGTATAGGCTATGGAATATATAAAGGCGGAGAATATTTATTGAACAAAGCAGCAAATAGCAATAAAAAATAATAGTTTAAAATTTTAAAATATTTTTATTACAACTTCAGAAATCTGAAGTTGTTTTTGCTTTTATGACTTAAACTGTATCACACAGCAATCTCATTTATCTTCTTTTTTACTAACTGTAACACATCAATTGTAATCCTAAGAATTATATTTATTTTTATAAATAAAAGTGTTGTAAAAAACTTGATTTTAATATAAAATATAAGTTTGAGGATATATTTTTTCAGGAGGAATTTTATGAAGATAAAATTTGTTAAAATGCACGGCTGCGGAAACGACTATGTTTACATTAATTGCTTTAATCAAAATATTGAAAACCCCGATGAACTGAGCGTTGCACTTTCTGACAGACGTTACAGCATAGGCGGAGACGGAATAATACTTATCGAGCCTTCCGATGTTGCAGACGCAAAGATGCGAATTTTTAATAAAGACGGCAGCGAAGGGAAAATGTGTGGTAACGGTATAAGGTGCGTTGCTAAATATCTTTTGGATTTAAACATGGTAAAAAATGAACACGATATAAAAATTGAAACTCTAAGCGGAGTAAAAAAATTAAACATCTTAAAAAACAGCGGAAACGAAGCAACAGTTAAAGTAAACATGGGAAAAGCTGAACTTGCCTCCGAAAAAATACCTGTGATTTTTAACAAAGATAAAGTTATAAACGAGCCAATCACAATAAACAAAGATGTTTATAATATAAGCTGCGTATCTATGGGAAATCCGCACTGTGTAATATTCTGCGATGAGGTTTATTCTATTAACGTAAAAGATATAGGCTCAAATCTTTCTTCTTATAAAATTTTTCCTGAGGGAGTAAATATAGAATTTGCAAGTATAATGGATAAAAATAACATTTCCATGAGAGTTTGGGAAAGAGGAAGCGGCGAAACTTTGGCATGCGGAAGTGGCGCCTGCGCAAGCGTGGTGGCTGCGGTGGAGAATAATTTTTGCAGTAAAAACGAAGATGTAACGGTTCATTTACGCGGAGGAAAATTAATAATTAATTATTCAGATAACGGAATTTTAATGACAGGAAACGCAATAAAAGTTTTTGAAGGAGAAGTAGAAGTATGACAAAGTATGTTTTTGTAACCGGCGGCGTAGTATCAGGCCTTGGAAAAGGAATTACGGCGGCATCACTGGGAAGACTTTTAAAGTCCCGTGGGCTAAAGGTAATGGCTCAAAAATTAGACCCTTATATAAACGTGGATCCCGGAACAATGAGCCCGTATCAGCACGGAGAAGTTTTTGTAACGGAAGACGGTGCGGAAACAGACCTCGACCTTGGTCACTACGAAAGATTTATTGATGAAAATTTAAATAAATACTCCAATTTAACAACGGGAAAGGTTTACTGGAACGTTCTTCAAAAAGAAAGAAAAGGAGAATACCTTGGAGAAACAATTCAGGTTATTCCTCATATAACAAACGAGATTAAGAAATTTATATATTCCGTTGGTGAAAAATCAAATGCCGATGTGGTTATAACAGAAATTGGCGGCACTACGGGAGATATAGAAAGCCAGCCGTTTTTAGAGGCAATAAGGCAAGTTTCTTTGGAAGTTGGAAAAGATAACTGCGTTTTTATACATGTTACATTAATTCCTTATATTTCGAGTTCCGGCGAATATAAATCCAAGCCAACACAACATTCCGTAAAAGAACTCAGATCACTTGGAATAAATCCGGACGTAATTGTTGCCAGATGCGACAAACCTCTTACAAAAAGCATCAAAGATAAAATCTCGCTGTTCTGTAATGTTAAGCCGGACTGCGTTATCAATAATATTACGGTTTCTTCGCTTTATCATGCACCGTCTATGCTGGAGGACAATGATTTTTCAAATATTGTTTGCAGGGAACTTAATTTGGATTGCCCGGAAGGCGATATGACAGAGTGGAATGAAATGCTTAGCAGAATAGATAATCGCAGTAAAAAAGCCAAAATTGCACTCGTTGGAAAATATGTTCAGCTTCATGATGCTTATCTTTCTGTGGCGGAAGCGCTTAATCACGGCGGATTTGAAACAGATACAAATGTTGAAATAAAATGGATTGATTCCGAACTCATCACAGAATTTACAGTAAACGAACATTTGGGAGATTGCGACGGAATTTTAGTCCCTGGTGGATTTGGCGGAAGAGGCTTGGAAGGTAAACTTGAAGCCGCAAAATACGCCAGAGAAAATAATATCCCGTACCTCGGTATTTGCCTTGGCATGCAAGCCGCTGTAATTGAATTTGCAAGAAATGTTTTGAATTTAAGAGATGCCAATTCCGAAGAATTTGACGAAAAAACCCATAATCCTGTTATTCATTTAATGAACGACCAAAAAGATAAAACTCAAAAAGGTGGCACAATGCGTCTGGGAGCGTATCCGTGCAACATTAAAGAAAACACGCTGATGAGCAGAGCCTACGGGAAACCTGAAGTTTTCGAGAGACATCGCCACAGATATGAATTTAATAACGATTACCGCGAAGAAATAGAAAAAAATGGTATGAAAATAACGGGTGTTTCTCCAAATGGCGTTTTAGTAGAAGCAGTTGAAATACCAAAAAATAAATTCTTTGTGGGAGTTCAATACCACCCGGAATTCAAGAGCAGACCAAATCATGCGCACCCTCTGTTTCGAGAATTTGTGCGAGCAGCAAGCCATAAATAAAGGGGGATAATTTAAATATGATTGGGTTTAATAAAAATTTTAATAATCTTAAGAAAAATTATCTTTTTTCGGAAATTGCTCGAAAATCCGAAGAATATAAGCAAAACAACCCCGAAAAAAAAGAAATTATAAAACTTGGAATAGGCGATGTTACCTTGCCAATTTGCCCGGCGGTTATAAACGCTATGCACAGTGCCGTTGACGATATGTCCCGGGCGGAAACATTTAAAGGCTACGGCCCGTATGAGGGATATGAATTTTTGCGCGAAGCAATTTGTAAATACTATAAAAATTTTGGCGTAAATATTAATTCCAGTGAAGTATATGTTTCCGACGGAGCAAAAAGTGACACGGCAAATCTCCCGGAAATATTTGAATTAAATGGTAAAGTGCTAATTCAAAATCCAACTTATCCTGTTTATATGGATAGCAGTATTTTAAGAGGAAACGATATTTCCTACATCAACGCAAACGAAGAAAACGAATTTCTCCCATTGCCGGATTATTCCGTTAAGCCGAGTTTGATATTTATTTGCTCGCCAAATAATCCAACCGGCGCGGTGTATAATAAAAATCAGCTCAAAAAATGGGTTGACTATGCGCTGGAAAATAAGGCAATAATATTATTTGATGCAGCGTATGAGTCTTTTATTGAAGATGAAACTTTACCCCACAGCATTTTTGAAATAGAAGGTGCAAAAAATTGCGCCATTGAAATATGCTCTTTTTCAAAAAATGCAGGTTTTACGGGCCTTAGATGTGGATATGTAGTTATTCCGAATGAACTTAAAATAAACGGCGTAAAAGCCGGAGATATGTGGCTTAGGCGCTTGGCAATTAAATTTAACGGAACGTCATATATTACTCAAAAAGGCGCAGAGGCGGCGCTTTCGCCCGAAGGACAAAACCAAATTAAAAAATGTATTTCTTACTACAAAGAAAATTCAAAAATACTTTCAAGCACATTAAATGAACTAAATATTTGGCATATTGGCGGAAAAAATTCGCCGTATATTTGGCTTAAATGCCCAAACAATATGAGTTCATGGGAATTTTTTGATTTGCTGCTTGAAAAAGCAAATATTGTAGGAACTCCGGGGTCAGGATTTGGAACAAACGGAGAGGGATTTTTTAGGCTTTCGTCATTCGGCGACAAAGAAAATGTTTTAAAAGCCGCAGAAAGAATAAAGAGTATAAAATTTTAAATTTTATAAATATTTTAATAATGTGAGGTTGAAAATTATGGCATTTGATAAGAACAAAGCACTCGAAACAGCACTTGGACAAATTGAAAAACAATTCGGCAAAGGAGCAGTAATGAAGCTTGGGAAAAACGAAACAATGCACGTTGATTCTATTTCAACGGGTTCGTTATCGCTTGATATTGCCCTGGGAATTGGCGGACTTCCGAGAGGAAGAATTATTGAAATTTACGGTCCGGAATCTTCCGGAAAAACTACTTTGGCACTTTCTTGCATAGCCCAAGGTCAAAAAAATGGTGGAAATGCTGCATTTATTGATGTTGAACATGCATTGGACCCCGTTTACGCAGCCAATTTGGGAGTAGATATTGATTCGCTCCTCGTTTCTCAGCCGGATACAGGCGAACAAGCACTTGAAATTACAGAATCTCTCGTCCGCTCAGGCGCAATTGATGTAATAGTCGTTGACTCCGTTGCGGCGCTTGTGCCAAGAGCAGAAATTGAAGGCGAAATGGGCGATTCACATGTTGGTTTACAGGCAAGACTTATGTCTCAAGCGCTCAGAAAACTCGCCGGCGCAATATCCAAATCAAACTGCGTGGCAATATTTATAAATCAGCTTCGTGAAAAAGTCGGAATTATGTTCGGCAATCCGGAAGTTACCCCCGGCGGACGTGCTCTTAAGTTCTATTCATCGGTAAGAATCGACATAAGAAGAATTGAAACCCTAAAATCAAACGGCGAAATGATTGGCTCCAGAACAAGAGCAAAAGTTGTAAAAAATAAGATTGCTCCACCATTTAGAGAAGCTGAATTTGACGTTATGTACGGTCAAGGAATATCCCATGAAGGAGAAATACTTGATTTGGCGGTTAAATTAGACATAATTCAAAAAAGTGGTTCTTGGTTTGCTTGCGGCGAAAAGAAATTGGCACAAGGTCGCGACAAAACCAAAGAATACCTAAGAGATAATCCGGAATTTGCCGCAAAAATAGAAAATGAAGTAAGAAAAAAATCCGGAGAAATTTACTCCAAACCTTCAATGGGTAGAAATATGGAAGCAAAAACAGATTTAGACCAAAAAATTGAAGAAAAAGCTTCTGAATAATAAAAACATAAAACATCGAATATTTTATTGACATATATTGACATTTTTAGCCATCTTTGGAATAATTATAACATGGCAATTATATGCCAAATAAAATATTGAAAGGTGATTTTTATGAAAAAAATCAAAAAATTATTATTATGCGGAGTTGTGTGCACACTAAGTTTGTGCTGTGCTGTACCGGTGTTTGCTGATAAAAACAGAGACCTTAGAGAAGCCGCCGCGTGCGGAGACCTTTATGGTGTTAAAAGGCTTATTAAAGAAGGTGCTTATGTTAATAGTAAGAACTACGATGGTGAAACCCCTTTAATATTAGCCCTTAAAAATAATCATGAAGATGTAGTTAAATATTTAGTCGAAAACGTAGAAGGCGTTAAGAGCTGTGGCGCAGAACCCATGAATGTAGCATATAAAAACTGTGGTATCTCTATGATGCAGTATCTTTTTAATCATGGTATAAATGAAATAAGCGATCCTTATTATAAGTTTAAAGGTGCAATATACAATAAACGCTATAAAACAGCTAATTTTTTATTGAAACATTATAATAATGTTTCACGAATTTGTGCAGAAAATTTTGCATTTCATCTCGAAGAGGTGAATGAGTATGATTTTTGCAAATTAATTGATGAAGATCTTATAGAAACAGATTCTATTGCTTATATAGTTGCTTATTATAATGGTTATAAAAAAGTTTGCCAAAAACTAAAAGAGCTTTGCGGAGATAAAGTTAAACTTGATTTAAAAGCTATAAAATCAGCAAAGAGTTTTAAGCAGGATTATGGGCGTCGCTATAGTGAATATATAGAAAGATTTATAGAAATGGCAGTGATTAATGAAGATAAAGAAGCGTTTGAAGCATTAATTAATAATGGTATTATGACCGAAATGCAACTGCTTAATAAAAAAAAAGGTAGACTTTTTAAAAAAATAGATGATGACCTTACTGCTGGCAAATTTGATACTAAAAATATCAAAAAATTAATTGATATGGATGAAAATAAAGAACAAGTTAATAAAATTTTAGTAACTGCAATAAAAAACGATGAACTCAATATAGTCGAGCTTTTTATTAATAGCAAATTTGATATTAATAGCCGTATTAACTATGGAGACACAGCTTTAATGGTGGCTTCTAGTGAGGGTAAGACAGAAATAGTGAAATTTTTGGTCAATAATGGTGCAGATGTTAATATTAAAACTGATTATGGAAAAACAGCTTTAATGGTGGCTAGTGAGGGTAAGACAGAAATAGTGAAATTTTTGGTCAATAATGGTGCAGATGTTAATATTAAAACTGCTTGTGGAAACACAGCTTTAATGGTGGCTTCTCAATGGGGTAGTGCAAAAATAGTAAAAATTTTGATTGATAATGGTGCAGAAGTTAATGTTAAAAATGATGATAAACGTACTGCTTTAGACTTAGCTAAAAAATACGTGAAAAAGAAATGGGTAGATAACAAAGAGGATTATATAGAAATAATACAACTGCTTGAAAGTTTTCAGCCTGCTAAAACCACTACAAAGAAATCTATTTTTTCTAAGTTGTTTTCAAAAGATAAGAAAACCAATAAACCTACTACTATCACGAGAAATGAAAAATCTATTGTTACGCCAGAAACAAATACACCGGCGCCAATACCACTGACTAATAGTAACTCGACCAGAAAACCCAGTTTCCCGCCGATTCCTCAAAAACAATTACCGCCAAATCCTCAACCAAGCGTAAAACAAGTTAATAATTTTTCGGTTCCATCATCTAACGCACCGGTAGCACCTCCTGCTCCAAAAATTAATGCTAATAACAATAAGCAGTCTATTAATAAGTCTATAAATGCTAAGAATTGTTATGGAAACACCCCGCTATTTGAGGCAATTTCAAGTGCTAATTTAAGTCAAGCAAAAAATTTGCTGGAAAATGGTGCAGATGTTAATGCCAGAAACTCCGGCAGCATGACCGCATTAATGGCGGCAATTACTACCGGGAATGAATATGCTATTAAACTTTTAATTAATTACGGCGCAGACGTTAATATACGCAGTATTAATACAGGTATGACCGCTTTAATGATGGCCGTTGTTGAAGAACAAGCAGATATGGTTAGAATTCTAATTAAAAACAGAGCAGATGTTACCGCTAAACTTGACAACGGAGAATCGGTATTAATGATGGCTAAAAATGAAGAAATAAGGCAAGAACTTATAAATGCGGGAGCAACAATCTAATTTAAAAAATAAAGGAGGCATATATGTGATAATTACAAGTATAAAAAAATCAAAAAAAGGTAATATACTCATATATGCCGATAATAATTATTTAGCAAGCGTTTTGCCCGAAGTTTTTTTGAAAAGTGGCCTTAAAATCGGAAGCTACATCGATGATGAAATTTTAGAAAGTTTAAACGAAGAAATAAATTTAAACAAAGCCAAAGAAAAAGCCTTGCGGCTTCTTTCTTTTAGGGCACATTCAAAACATGAACTGAAAAATAAAATAAAAAATTCTTTGGGCGAAAAATACGCCGAAAAAGCAGCCGAAAAAATGGAAAACTTGGGGCTGGTAAACGACAAAGAATTTGCTTTTCTTTACGCTAAAGAACTTTTTTTCAAAAAATTATATTCCATTAAAAGGGTTAAATACGAACTTACAAAAAAAGGTGTAGAAAATAATATAATTGAAGAGACTCTTAGTAAAATAGATATAAATGAAGAAGAAAATATTAAAAAAATCTTTTTAAAAAAGCACACCGATAAAAACACGACGGAAAATGAAAAAGAACTCAGAAAATTAGTATCATATTGTCAAAGGCTTGGTTACAGCTGGAGCGTCATTAACTCAGCCATTAATGAATTAGAGGAGAATTAAAAATGAACACACCAAATAAACTTACTGTTTTAAGAATTCTTTTAGTATTTCCCGCTGTTTTTTTCGTGCTTTACACTCATATTCCCGGCAGATGGCTTTTTACTTTTTTAATTTTTGCATTTGCCTCTTATACAGACTATCTGGACGGGAAAATAGCCAGAAAGTATAACTTTATAACTGATTTTGGAAAAATAATGGACCCTTTGGCAGATAAAATACTCGTTATTTCTATGCTCATTTGTTTTGTTGGGCTGAAACTTTCTCCCGTTTTGCCCGTTGTATTTATTGTTATACGGGAATTCACGGTTACATCGGTGAGATTTTTGCTTTTAAAAACCGGTGGCAAGGTTGTACCGGCGAATATTTGGGGCAAATTAAAAACCGTAAGTCAGATAATAGCAATAAATGCAGTTATAATTTTTCAAATGTACATAGAAATAACAGGTAATAAGCTTGGCATGATTTTTAACGCCATATCCTATTTGCTTATTTGGCTTAGTGCAGTGTTTTCCCTGATTTCCGGAGTGATTTATATTTGGGAAAACCGAAAATTTTTAAATTAATTTTTAAGGGGAAATAAAAATGAAACTTTATAATACATTTTCTAGAAAAAAAGAAGAATTTATTCCGATGGAAAAAGGTAAAGTAAAAATCTACGCTTGCGGCCCAACGGTTTATAATTATATACACGTAGGAAATGCTCGTCCTATATGCGTTTTTGACGCGCTAAGAAGATATTTTGAGTATAGGGGATATAAGGTAACTTTCGTTCAAAATTTTACGGATATTGACGACAAAATAATCAAAAAAGCAAATGAAGAAAAATCCGATTTTCTAGCCGTTTCTCAAAAATATATAAAAGAATATAAAAAAGACGCCAAGGGGCTCAATATCAAAGAGGCAAGCATTCATCCAAAAGCCACCGAAAACATAGACGAGATTATAAAAATAGTAAAAACTTTAATTGAAAAAGGTTACGCTTATTCGCTTAAAAATGGCGACGTGTATTTTAGCACACGCAAATTTAAAAATTACGGCAAACTTTCCGGACAAACAATAGATGATTTGCGTTCCGGTGCCAGAATACAAGTTGACGAGGCAAAAAATGACCCGCTTGATTTTGCACTTTGGAAATCCGCAAAATCCGGTGAACCATATTGGGAAAGCCCCTGGGGGAACGGCCGCCCAGGATGGCATATTGAATGTTCTGCAATGGCGGGAAAGTATCTGGGCAAAACGATTGACATTCACTGCGGCGGGCAAGATTTAATTTTTCCGCACCACGAAAATGAAATAGCCCAAAGCGAATGCGCCAATAGTATAAAATTTGCAAATTATTGGCTTCATAATGGCTACATAAATGTTAACAGTCAAAAAATGTCGAAATCTTTGGGGAATTTCTTTACGGTTAGGGAAATCTCTGAAAAATACGGATATGAGCCGATTCGCTATCTTATGATTTCTTCGCATTATCGCAGTCCGATAAATTTTAGCGAGGAAATTATAATGCAGTGCAAATCTGCTTTGGAGCGTCTTTATAATTTTAAAGAAAATTTGCTTTTTGCAATAAAAAATTCCTTGGATAACGTTGAAAACAGCTTTTCTTTTGATTTAAATTTATACAAAAATAAATTTATAGACGCTATGGACGATGATTTAAATACAGCCGATGCTTTGGGGGTTATCTTTGAACTTGTTAAAGATGTGAACATGAGCATTCTCGGAAAATCTAACGCTGGGGGAAAAACTCTGAGAGATATTTTAAGCTTATTTTGTGAATTAACGGGCGTTCTCGGAATTTTATATGAAGAAAAAAGAACAGAAAAAATAAGCAAAGAAGAAATTGAAAAGCTCATAGAAAAAAGAAACAACGCCAGAAAAGAAAAAAACTGGAAATTAGCCGACGAAATAAGAGATGAGCTAAAAAGAAAAAACGTTATTATAGAAGACACGGCGAACGGAACAAAATATACTTTTAAGTAAATAAAATGGTGGTGAAAATGCACTTAGTGCCTTAAAATAAATGAAATCTTTAATAATAAAACTGGACAAAATAAATATTTCTTTTGATAATGAAAAAATACTTAACAATTTAAGTTTAAATATAAAAGAAGGAGAATTTGTTACTCTTTTGGGGCCATCGGGTTGTGGAAAAACCACTACTCTTAGGATAATTGCGGGCTTTTTAACTCCTGACAGCGGAAATGTATACTTTAAAGGGAAACGAATTAACAACGTGCCTGCACATAAGCGTGCAGTTAATACAATATTTCAAAAATATGCACTTTTCCCACATTTAAATGTTTACGAAAATGTAGCCTTTGGCCTTAGGATTCAAAAAAAGAGCGAAGCCGAAATAAAAGAAAAAGTAAAAGAAATGCTCAAAATGGTAAATTTAAGTAACTATATTGACAGAAATATAGATTCTCTTTCCGGCGGTCAACAGCAAAGGGTTGCAATAGCCAGAGCTCTTGCAAATAATCCAAAAGTTCTCCTTTTGGACGAACCGCTGGGAGCATTGGATTTAAAACTGAGAAAAGACATGCAAACAGAGCTTAAAAACATACACGAGCGCACGGGGATAACTTTTATATTGGTAACCCATGACCAAGAAGAAGCACTTTCTATGTCCGACACCGTTGTTGTTATGGATAAAGGAAAAATCCAGCAAATCGGTTCTCCGACGGATATTTACAATGAACCTCAAAACGCTTTTGTGGCCGATTTTATAGGGGAGAGTAATATCGTTGAAGGTACAATGATAGAAGACTACAAAGTTAAATTTTCCGGCAAAGAATTCAGGTGCATAGACAAAGGTTTTGGAAAAATGAAGCCCGTGGACGTAGTGATAAGACCGGAGGATATAAAAGTTACCGACCCGGAAAACGGATATATTTCCGGCACTGTGACTTCCGTTACGTTTAAAGGTGTACATAACGAAATAATAGTGGACGTTAATGGATTTAAATGGATGATACAAACCACAGAAACCCAAGAGCAAGGCGATAAGATCGGAATGATAATAAAACCCGACGATATTCACATAATGAAAAAATCAATGTATTCATCCGAAGTGGGGGACTACAGCGCATTTAGTGACGAATTCTACGAAGAACAGCACCCGCATAATGAACAGGTTTAATTATTATTCTACAATTAAAAAAACACGTAAAAATAAGTGAGTAAAATATAATGAAAACAGAAGTTAAAGTTATAAACAGCAAAATACTTGATAGAAATATGAACGTATCGGTATATATTCCGGAAGATTATGAAAGTGTAAGTTTACCTGTTTTATATTTCTTGCATGGCAGAGGCGGAAATGAAAATATTTTAAAAAATTTTAAAATGGATAAAATTGCAAACAAGCTAATAAAAAATAATATTATTAATCCATTTATAATTGTTTGTCCTTATATTGCAAATAGCAGAGGTATTAATTCTTTGAAAACATACGAAGAAGTTCAAGGTAAATACGGAATTGTTCATAAGGGACTGTTTGAAGATTACTTTATAAAAGAAATAATTCCCTTTATAGACAGTTCCTATAAAACGATAAAAGATAAAAACTCAAGATATATTGGTGGTATTTCTGCCGGAGGATATGCTGCTTTACATATTGGATTTAATCATCAGGAAACTTTTTCGAAAATAGGAGCACATATGCCGGCAATTGATTTAAACTACGAAGATGAAGATGAATGTTATTTTGAAAATAAAGAAATGTGGCAAAAGTACGACCCAATTACAATTGCAAAAAATAAAAAAACTAGTGACCTAAAAATATTCTTGGATTGTGGAAACGAAGATGAAGGTAAATTTTATATAGCTTGTAAAAAATTATATAAAGTACTAAAATCAAAAAGTATTCAGATAGAGAATCATGTTTTTAAAGGTCATCACAACGCCGAGTATATAATTTCAAATCTTGAAAAATACTTTAGATTTTACGGAGGCAAATAATAATGGCACTAAAAAAAATAAGTAATTTTAAAAAAATAGATTTAGATAATTGGGAAAGAAAATACTATTATGATTATTTTATGAACAAAGAAAATAAAATGAGATGTAGATTTGGTATGACTGCAAATGTAGATATAACAAATCTGCTAAACGTTATAAAAAGCAATAAATTACGTTGCTATCCTACTTTTACTTATTTTGTTTCCAAAGTACTTAATAGTCATGAGTGTTTTAAAGTGTCTAATTATGGTGGAAATTTAGTTATATGGGATAATCTCCATGTTAGGTACCCTATGTTCAATGAAGAAACAAAAACTATAACTTCTATCTGGCTTGAGTATAATGATAATTTCGATATATTTTACAAAAAAGCTTTGAAAGATATCAAAAAATACAGCGGCATACAAAGTATGTACGCAAAAGAGAATTTTCCGCCGAATTTTTATGATATAACTTCTATTCCGTGGGTAAGTTTCACTGATTTTCAAATAGATATGTATGAAGTAGACGGAACGTGGTTACTTCCAATGGTTGCCATAGGAAAATTTTTTAACTTTGGCGATAAAGTATTAATGCCTGTTTCAATAAAATTACATCATGCTACGTGTGATGGTTATCATGCAGGAGTATTTTATAATGATCTGCAAAATTTGGCTTCGAACTTTAATTTATAAAGGAGAAAATAAATGGAACTGTGGGATTTATATACAGAAAATAGGATAAAGACAGGTGAAACACACGTTAGAGGTAATCCTTTGCCTAAAGATAGATATCATTTGGGTGTCAGTGTATGGATAAAAAATTCTGATGGAAAGTATTTAATATCAAGACGCTCTAAAACAAGGCTTAAAAATCCTCTTATGTTTGAAACTGTGGGAGGGGCCGTATTGAAAGGCGAAGATAGTTTACAAGCTGCTCTAAGAGAAACAAAAGAAGAAGTAGGAATTGATTTGGATGCAAAAACAGGGAAATTAGTTTATTCATGCGTGAGAAAACAGCTAGCAAGTATATGGGATGCATGGCTTTTTAAATATGACGGCATAGTAAATTTAAAAAACGCTACTACCGATGAGGTGGAAAGTGTGGACTGGATGACAATAGATGAAATTTATGACTTATCAAAAAAAGGATTGCTTGTAAATACACTTAGTTATTGCTTTGAAAAAGTATTTAATAAGGAGTAAAATAATGAAACTTGAAAAAATGAATGATTTTTTTACAAAAAGAATAGATGAATACGAAACCCACATGCTTGAAAATGTCCAGGGGTGCAAAGAAGGATATATAAAACTTGCCGAACTTATTCCAAACACCTGTAAAAAACTATTAGATTTAGGTTGTGGAACAGGACTCGAACTTCACGAAATATTTAAAAAAATTCCTGATTTGGAAGTCACCGGAATAGATTTAACTCAGGCTATGCTTGATAAACTTAAAAGTAATTTTCCTAATAAAAATATAAATTTAATCCTCGGAAGTTATTTCGATGTTCCTTTCGGAGAAAAGGAATTTGACATAGCCATATCATTTCAAACAATGCACCATTTTACGCATGAGCGTAAAGTAGTATTATATAAGAAAATCCGCAAAGCTTTAAAATCGGGCGGAATGTATATTGAATGCGATTATGTTGCAAAAAACGGGGCAGAAGAAAATTATTTATTTTCAGAGCTAAATAGGATTCGCAAAGAGCAAAACATCAATAAATATGAATTTGTTCACTTTGATACACCCTGCACAGTAGAAAATCAAATAGAAATGTTTAAAAGTGCAGGATTTAAAGAAAGCAAAAAAGTTTGGCAAAAAGGTCAAACGGCGATTATAGTAAATAAATTATAGAAAAATATAATAGGAGAAAAAATTGAAAATAAAATTAAAACTAAACTTATTTCCGTATCTTTTGTGGATGACACTGTTTGTTCTGGTTCCGCTTATGCTAATTATTGCGTTTGCGTTTACAACTCCGGAAGGTACATTCACTTTTAATAACATTATCTACGCCACTAAATATTCCGCCGTGTTTGGCAGATCTATTGTGTTTGGCGCCATTGCCACAGTTATTTGCTTTATTATTGGTTATCCGATGGCATATTTTATTTCAAAAACAAAAATAAAATACCAAAGCGTTTTTATAATGCTTCTTATGATACCAATGTGGACAAGTTTTTTGCTAAGAACATACGCATGGATGACAATTTTGGAATATAACGGCCTTTTAAACAGAGTGGTTTCATTTTTTGGGTTTGAAAAAATAAATATGATAAACACTCCCGGCGCCATAATACTCGGCATGATATATAATTTTTTACCGTATATGATTTTGCCAATTTACACTGCTCTTTCAAAAATGGATAAAAGAATTATTGAAGCGGCGCAAGATTTAGGGGCAAACAAATTAAAAATATTCAAAAAAATTATATTTCCGCTTAGCTTGTCCGGTGTAATTTCCGGAGTTACAATGGTATTCGTCCCGTCGGTTAGCACATTCGTTATTTCCAAAATGCTTGGCGGAGGATCAATACTTGTAATCGGAGATTTAATCGAAATGCAGTTTTTAGGCAATTCTTATAATCCTTATTTAGGTTCTGCAATTTCTCTTATACTTATGATAATTATTTTAATCTGCATGGGTATAATGAATCAGCTGGAAGATAGTTCGGGCAGCCGAAAAACAGCAAAATAATAACGAAAGGAAGGATTTTTAAAGCTCAATGAAAATATTAAGTAAAATATATATGACGCTTATATTTATATTTTTATACGCACCTATATTTGTGCTTATAGTATTTTCTTTTAATAATTCAAAAAGCAGAATTGTTTGGTCGGGATTTACTTTTAAGTGGTACTTTAGGCTTTTTGAAAATCAGGATATTCTTTATGCGTTTTATAATACTCTTGTAATTGCGTCCGTTTCCGCTATTATTGCAACTATTCTAGGTACCGCAGCAGCTGTGGGAATTACAAAAAGCAAAAAATGGCAAAAGAAGTTAATAATGAACATCACAAATTTGCCAATGGTTAATCCGGAAATTGTTACCGGCGTTTCACTTATGATTTTTTTCGTTTTCATGTATAATGTTTTTGGGGTGTTTAAGCCGGGTTTAATAACCCTTATATGCGCACACACAACTTTTTGTGTTCCGTACGTTATTTTGTCTGTAATGCCAAAAATAAAGCAAATGGACTATCACACATACGAAGCTGCACAAGATTTGGGCTGCAACCCTATCAGGGCTTTTGTTAAAGTGGTTATACCGCAAATCATGCCGGGAATTATTACGGGTATGATAATGTCTTTTACAATGTCTATCGACGATTTTGTTATAAGCTATTTTGTAGGGGGAACAGTTCAAACTTTGCCCATTGCCGTTTATTCCATGACCAGAAAAATTGTAAGCCCCGAAATTAACGCTCTTTCAAGCGTTTTGTTTATAACGGTTTTTGTACTTCTCATAGTCATAAATCTAAGGCAAGGAAAAGACGAAAAAATAACAAAATAAAATAGAGGTGAAAATAAAATGATTGTTAAAATAAAAAAATGGGAGTTATCAGACGCAACGGATTTAGCATTGGCACTTTCCAATAAAAAAATACAAAATAATCTTCGAGACGGATTACCTTATCCTTACACCGAACAGGACGGAAAGGAGTATATCTCTGCCATGCTTTCTGCAAATGAAAACGAAACCTTTGCCTTTGCTATTACAGTAGACAATAAAGTGATTGGAAGCATCGGTGTTTTTCGCCAAAAAAATGTACATAAACTAACTGCTGAATTGGGATATTACATTGCAGAAGAATATTGGGGTCAAGGAATAATGACTGAAGCTGTGAAACAGATTTGTGAGTATGTTTTTGATAAGAGCGATATTATTCGTATTTATGCAGCACCATTTGCACACAATATCGCATCTTGCAGAGTGCTTGAAAAATCAGGCTTTCAGTATGAAGGCACTTTAAGAAGCAATGCTATAAAGAATGGCAAAGTTGTTGATATGAAAATGTACTCACTACTAAAAAGAGAAGCAAACTGTTTGTCGAACTGAGAGTTGGAATAAACATGTGGCAAACTAATGAAAACTAAACTAGGAGAAAAACGTGAAAAAATTTTTATTAGTATTTATTTTTATATTTTTAAATATATTTTCTTTTAACTGCACAGCTTCAAATGAATCTATAAATGTGTACAGTTGGGGAGAGTTCATTTCTAATGGCGCAGATAAATCGGTAAATGTAAACACCAAATTTACAGAAGAAACCGGAATTAAAGTAAACTACAAAACATTTCAAAATAACGAAGAACTCTTTGCAAAAATTTCCGGCGGAGGTGCAGATTACGATGTAATCATTCCGTCTGATTATATGATTTCAAGGCTAATTGAAAAAAACATGCTGGCAAAAATAAATTTTGAAAATATTCCTAATTATAAATTTATTCTTCCGCAGTTTAAAAACTTAAATTTTGACCCTAAAAACGAATACTCTGTGCCATATATGTGGGGAGTAATAGGAATTTTTTACAACAAAAACGAAGTTAAAGAAAAAATAAATTGGGACATTTTGTGGAACGAAAAATACAAAAACAAAATACTAATGTTCGATAACGCCAGAGATTCATTTGCAATTTCGCTTTTAAGAATGGGGGAGTCGATAAACACCACAGATAAAAACATCTGGAGAAAAGCCGCCGACGAACTAATCATTCAAAAACCGCTTGTACAGGCGTACGTTATGGATCAAATTTTCGATAAAATGGACAATGCCGAAGCAGTCCTTGCACCGTATTATGCGGGAGATGCCGCCGCAATGATAAAAAGCAACCCAAACATCGGCTTTGTAATACCCGAAGAAGGCACAAACAGGTTTATTGATTCTATGTGTATTCCAAAGAACTCCAAAAATAAAGAACTTGCAGAAAAGTACATCAATTTTATGTGCAGAACCGATATAGCACTTGCAAACGTTAAAAAAACAGGCTATTCGACTCCGCATTCAGATGCCTACAATCTTTTAGATGACGAAATAAAAAGTAGCCCCATATTTTACCCCGATAAAAACATAATAGAAAAATCGCAAATATTTATAAATTTGCCGGAAGACATTAATAAATATATAGATGAATTATGGGTAGAAGTAAAATCCGGAGGCACTTCTGAAAATTCGTGGTTTTTATTTGTATTTTTAGTATGTTTTGGTATAATATATTTATCAATATTTTTATATAAAAAGAAAAAAATTAAGAAAAATTAGGTTCTATGCACTTTTACGTAGAACCTAAAAATATGTGGTAATATAGAAGGTGAATTATTTATGATTTCAGTGGCAATTGACGGGCCGTCGGGCTCCGGGAAAAGCACAATTTCAAAAATTCTGGCAAAAAAGCTGGGGTTTTTAACTCTTGACACTGGAGCGCTGTACAGAGCTGCCGCTTATTATTTTTTAAATAATAATATAGATTGCAAAATAAAAGATAAAGTTGTAAATAATTTAAAAAATATAAATATATCAGTTAATCACGATAAAAACGGCCAATTAATATATTTAAACGGCAAGAACGTTACAAATTTTATCAGAACTCCCGAAGTTTCATCCGCTGCTTCTGATATTTCTGCAATACCAGAAGTTAGAGAATTTTTAGTTAACATACAAAGAGATTTTGCCAAAAAACATAACGTTGTAATGGACGGGCGAGACATCGGAACTGTAATTTTACCAAATGCAGACGTTAAGTTTTTCCTTACGGCCTCTCCGAATGCAAGAGCAAAAAGAAGGTACAATCAATTAATGGAAAAAAATTCAAGCAAAAAAATAAAATTAGAAGAAATAATGGATTCAATGAATACTCGTGATTTTAACGACTCAAACAGAAAAATTTCTCCTCTTACCGCAGATAAAGATGCCATAATTATAGATAATTCGTTACTTAATTTAGAAGAAACCGTGGATGCCTTTTTAAATGCTATAAAGGAGCGTGTTAATATTGAAACAAAATAAAATATTATATACCATTCTTACATGGATTGTAAGGCCGATTTTGTGGATTTTTTATCCGTACAGAGTATACGGCAAAGAAAACCTTAAAAATTTAAATTACGGGCATATACTTTGCCCAAATCACCTTTCAAACATAGATCCGGTTTTATTGGCGGTTGTGTACCCTTACCGAATATGTTTCATGGCAAAATCCGAACTTTTTAAAAATAGGTTTTTCGGGAGCTTTTTAAACGCCATCGGCGTTTTTGCCGTTAAACGCGGAAAAAGCGACGGAAAAGCGCTTGAAGAAGCCGAAAACATTTTAAAATCGGGTAAAGTTTTGGGGATATTCATAGAGGGGACACGATCTAAAACAGGAGAGTTTTTAAGGCCGAAATCCGGAGCCGCCGTTTTGGCACAAAAAAACAACGCAAAAATTGTTCCTGTTTGTATAACAGGCGGCGGAAAAAACAATAAAATACATATTTTTAAAAAGACAGTTATTAAATTTAATGCTCCCATTAGCCCGGAAGAACTCGGCATAAAAGAAAACTCCAGACTGGAAATAAAATCAGCTACAAATTTAATAATGGACAAAATAAAAGAAATGCGAAATTAAAACGGGGGAGTGAATAATGGAAATTTTGGTTGCTAAAACCTCGGGGTTTTGCTTTGGGGTAGATAGATCAATAAAAATAGCAAATGAACTCCTGGATAGCGGCGAAAAAATTTGCACTTTGGGTAAAATTATTCATAATCCTCTTGTGGTAAAAGAGCTAACCGAAAAAGGAGCCAAAATTATAAGTCATCCTTGTGAGTTACCAGATAAATACAAATTAATAATTCGTTCGCATGGAATAAGCAGCGAAATTTTTGACTTTATAAAAAGTAGCAATATCGATTATGTTGACGCTACGTGCCCGTTTGTTAAAAAAATACACCAAATAGTAAAGAGTAACTGCGAAAATAACGATATTTTGCTTGCCGCAGGAAATGAAAGCCACCCGGAAATGATTGGAATAAGAAGCTATTTTAAAGGAGAAAGCTACGTTTTTAAAGATTTGGAAGAACTAAAAAAAATAGTAAAAAACCATCCGGAATTTAAAGAAAAAAAATTGTTGGTTGTTTCACAAACAACTTTTTCTGTTGATAATTGGAAAAAATGTGTTGAATTTATCAAATTATACTTGCATAGAGCTTCCATTTTTGATACAATCTGTAACACAACAGTTTTACGGCAAAAAGAAGCCGAGGAGCTTTCGCAAAAATGTGATTTAGTTGTGGTAATTGGCGGAAAAGAAAGTTCCAACACAAAAAAACTTTATGATATTTGCAAAAAAAACACAAAAACTATTTTGGTAGAATCCGAAAACGATGTACCCAAAAATATTTACAAAAATATGAGCTGTGTAGGAATAATCGCGGGGGCATCCACACCAATTTCTTTAGTAAAAAAAATTAAAAGCTATTTGGAGATGATTAGTGATGGCAGAATGGAAGAAAGCATTAGTAAGTGAAACCACAAAACTTAAAAAACTTCAAAAAGATTTACAAAAAGACGCCAGAATAAAAAATTGTTCTCTAAAAAAAGGAAAAGAGTTAATAAAAACAAGTAGCGGTATTGAGAATAGCGAAACCTTGTACAATATTTTTGCTTTAAAGCTTCTTAATTATTTATTGGAAAATGAAAGCAAACTAGAAATATATAATGATGTATTACTAAAAAAAGTAATAAATTTCCGTAATGAAGACAAAAATAAAATTCCCAAAAAAATTTATGAGGAATACAAAAAAATAAAAGATGAAATAAAAAAAGCGAAATATAATAATAAAAAATGGGTGAAAGCAATTCCAAACAAGCTAAAAAAGCAAGCCACACATTTAATGGGGGAATCTAAATTAAAGTCGCTTTCTGCTAAAAATGAAAAAATATTAAAACAAATGGCTGACGAGAATAGACTTACGGTTTCAGACTTTATAACAGCTTTAAGATACAAACTTACCAATGAATATCTTGGAACTATAACAGAACAGATTTACAAAAAAAATCAAGATATATTTTGCAATGAATTGCAATTTTTTTATTCCGGTTTTAATTTTAGCAAAGAAAAAAGACAATCCGAAATCAAAAAAATATTTGATTCCTATATAAATATCGTAAATCAAATCAATAATGAAAAAGAAATAAATTTGATTGTAGATAACAAAAATAATATTGCTAAAAAAATTAAACTTAAATCTTATCGGGATTTTAAAAATGATTCTAAATCTTTCTTTGATAAATATAATCAATTTGTTGATGAAGTTGAAAGACGTCAAGTGATTCGAAATAGGTGGCTAAAAAATGTTGAGGGTACAATTGCATATCAAGATATCATTTTAAAATTAAATGAAGACGATATTCTTACTACTCTAATTCCCGCCAGACGTAAACTTTTAAAAGAAATAGAGAATGAATTAATAAATAATAATCAATCCAAATATTTGTTTAATGCATTTAAATTAATTAAAAAGGAGGAGTATTCAAAACAACTACCTTCTGATTTTATTTATATAATTGCTTTATATCAATACGAGTATAGCTATTGGTATTATAACGAAAATATGGATAAAAATTATTACATTTTAGAAAGCACAAAAGAAAAAATAGATGGTATTGTATCTGACTATTTAAAAACGAAACCCAAGCGATTGTACCCCAAATTTCCATCTAAACCACTACCGCCTCTTCCGTCTTCTCCTCCACCGCCTATACGAGCAAAATATAAAGAAAATCACAATAACCACTAAAAAACCTAATTAAATTAAA
>JAFQXU010000052.1 GCA_017406805.1 Clostridia bacterium
ACTTAGCATATTGAAGTCAAATCCGGTATTCATTGTAAGTTTGTTATGAGCTAAAATATATGCTTTTTTCTGCTGCTCATTTAAGTGTGTTAACCTGATAACTTCAATTTCTTTAAATCCGAGCTCTTTTAGTGCCTGATATCTTCCATGACCTTCGATAATTACACTATTTTCATCAATCGCAATTGGATCATTGTTTCCGAACTCCTTAATTGATTTTTTATTTGCTCTATCTGTTCGGGTGGGTGAAGTTTGGCATTGTTTTCATAGGGTTTAATTTTATCTATGCTTATTTTTTTTATCTTCATTTTGTCTTCCTTTCCAAAAAACTCACGTTTATTAAATTCGGTGTAAATTTATGGGGGCTGTCGGTGTTTGGGTGTTTTCCTTAAAAATATTTGGAGTAGTGGGGGATAATACAAAAAAGCCGTTCTCATACGAACGACCTCTCAATCTTTTATTTTAACCTATCAAATAATGCTATCCTATAATTCTGATAATCATTAATCCAATTATTCCTATCCTGTCCTGGCCCATTTAATATGTTATCAACATCATTATTTATGTATACCTGCTTTGTTCCTGCAACTGGTTTCCAACCACTAAACTGAACTTCAACATATATACGTAATTTTATTGGTACTCCATATCGAGTTGGCGAAATTTCTTCTACTACTACCCTAAAATTCCAATTATTACCACCACGACCATACGAATTACCGCTTTTGAAAGCTTGAGAATTATCACCAGATATATCAACTTCCCCCTTAGCGATGTCTTTAATAAAATCATTTGCAGCTGCTGCCATTTGAGGATGATGCGTTCCACCAAGAACACTTATTTGTTCCGCCATAAATATTACCTCCTTTAATTACACAATCAAATCTAGTATAATTGATACACTAGTTGCTACAATATGACCTATGTAGCATTTCCCAGAAAGTATATAAAAATCTTTTTGGTAATCTGCCTTATCAGTTAGCCGCATTAAATTCAATTTTTTAGAAAATTCTAATTTGTACTCCGTCGAATCAACAGCAATAGAAAAACTTAATTCCCTTATATCATCTGAGTTATCCTCAGTATGTATATTGTATACTCTTATTGTTTTTTCCGGTCTAGATGGGTGATGCAATTTTATGTTTAAACCATTTGTTTTTAGAACATCAAAGTTTTTATTTAGCAACACTTTTTTACTACTCCAACCATGTCTAAAAAAAAGCATTTCAAACTCGTCATTCAATCCCCAATCCATTTTCGCACATTTCCACGCTTTAGACACATTTGGTAGTAGTGTTGCTGAAACAGAGTGTGGCAAACACGAATAACGAACTCCATCACCAATAAACTCACCTGCATATATGCCTAGATTACCAAAAATCAGCACTGATAAAACAAAAGAAAACACTTTTTTAATCCATTTTTCCAAAACAAGTCACCTTCTCAACCTAAATGTTTTAAGTTATATTATAACATAATTTCATCAAAAAAGCAAATCGAAAATTTTACAAAATATTTATTTTTTGTTCATCAATTATCTTTTTTACTTCTTCATACGGAATTTGTCCTTTATCGCACATTGAGTGGTGCATAGAGCAAAGCGTTATCAGATTGTTTTCATTAAGCTTTAAATCTTCGCTTAAATTGATTGGTACAGCGTGGTGAACTTGCAATCCCTCAGAATTATATTTTCGCTTTGTGCCATATAGCTCCCTAATACAAACCTGACAAAGATAATTATCACGCTCCTTAATTTGTTTTCTTTTCTTTTGCCACTTTGGGCTGTTTCTAAACTTTACAGCTTCATCTATCTTCTTTCTTTTGGTAGGCTTCTTGTTACATCTGTAATTTTCATCGTGTACTCTGCCACAATATTTGCATGACTTCCAAATTTTAAAACCTCCTTTTTGAATATAAAAAAATAGAACGCCTGAATTTCAGACACTCTAAAAGATAGGACTTTATTTATTACATATTTAAATTTATTTTTTATTTTTCTGATTTTTTCTCTTTTCAATTTCAGCTTGACTACTGTTCACAAAAAATTTAAGTGTAGCATCAGTAGCCTGTTGCATAAGTTCTTTAAAATATTGTTTTATTTCTTTCTGAGATAATTTCTTTGGTTGTTTAGCAGCTTTTTCTTCGCCACTCGATTCACTCTCCGAAAAAACTGATGATGAACTGGTAGACATTTCAACCTCTGATTCTTGGAACTTTTGGTTTTCTTCTTTATTTCTTAACATGCCCATAGATCTTAATCTAACAGTGTCAGTTCCATCTTTTTTTGCAGGTATATAACAAGGATTTTTTGCGCCATAAGTATCATAAAAAGTTTTACTATTTTCAATAATGTATTTTAGAGAACGTCTTTCAAATTTTCCGCCGTCAAACGATCGATTTTTTGACGGCTCACAAATAAATAGCGCCGCACTTAAGGAAGCAGCTGCTTTTTTTGCTTTTCCAACATTTTTACAATGTTTATTTACACGTAAATTATCTGGATCATTAAAAAAATTACTTGGTTTTATATCTGTTAATAATTTAGACAAAATTTCACTAAAACTTTTCCCTTTATAATCGTTATTATATTCTGTACGTAGAAAACTATCAATTTCAATAGCTAAATCTTTTAATTTATCAGGCTTCACTACACGGTCAATCATTTTACAATTTTTTTCATACTTAAGTGGCCTAGGTAATGAAACCATAACATCATAATCATCTTTACCATATCTTAGATCTAATTGAACATCTGCAAATGGAGTTCTTAATGACTGCTGAGCAGGAACAGAACTAGCCAATTTTTGAGATACATATTTAAACCCCTTGTTACTTTTAATCCTTTTTTCTTGGCGATTACGTGCGTTTTTAATTCTATTTTTATTGGATGTATTTATAATTTTAGTGATATTTTTTAATGTTTTTTTACCTGCATTATTTTCTTTATTACTTTGTAATATTTTAGCACTAACAGTACCCCTCGATTGTTGCTTTTGTTTGGGCATTTAACATACACCTACTTTTTTATTTATTAATCCGTTTTTTTAAATAATTATATAAATCTTGATCTTGCTCTTTACGTTTTTCCAAATTATCATAATAATCATTATCAGATGGGTTGCCCACAATTATTAAGTTTTGCAATAACATTAAAATTTTTTTACTTCTTATATCAATATATCGATTATTCCATAGCAAAACCTTTGAATCTTTTACAATTAAGTACGTGCTTAATAAATTATCATCTGACTTAGATTTATCATGTAACATAACATAGTATTTTCCTTCTATACCTTTTCTTGTTTTTAATTTAAATCTACAAGCATCTACGGACAATATCGTTAAAACACCAAAAATACACATAATACTACTGAAAATTCTTAAAATTTGTTTTTTCATAAAAATCTCTCCTAATTATTTATATCTAAAAGTAGTTTGCTTAGTTCTACAGAATGCGTTTTAAACAAAGATTCATATTTAGCAACAGCTTGACTATTTTCCTCATTCAAAAAAACCATAGGCCATTTATGACTATCCATTTTTAAATAATTATACTGGCCTTTTTGACTATCCGTTATGTACAAAACACAGTTGCAACTAGAACTCATTATTAATCCTAAATTTCCTTGTGATATTAGTATTTCATTAAATAATTTATTTGTTTTTTGCCAATCGTTTGTATAAACCTGATAAGCATTATTTGGATTTTGCTTTTTGCCTAAAAGCCGCTCATAAAACTCTGAAAAACCAGGTGGCTTAGCATCTTCTTTAGCGGAAACAGCTAAAATTTTTTTTACTTTGTTTGCCCGAAAAACCTTTTTTACAGTCTTTAAAGATTCATTAGTAAATCTAATTTGTCCCTTTTCTTCATTTTTTATCAAAACAATTCCTCCTTTAAAAACTGATTATTCAACAATATCTATATAATTATACCAAATTTATACAATAAAATCAATACAGAGCGTCTAAACCCTAGGCGCTCCGTACAAGAAAGGCTATGGGATATTTTCCCACAATACCATTTTAAAACATGTAAACCGAACAAAACGAACAACTTTATTTTTTATCTAAAAATCTCATCATTTTTATTCTTAACCCGTCCGGTGTATTATTCCCACCGATTATATACGATATTTTCGCCCAGCTATGTCCATTTATAAATCTATATGTTATTATTTGCCTTAAAAGTGGATCATCTATGCTCTGAATAAATCTATCAAGACGGTTTAATTCATAAAAGCATTTCTTTAAGTTAAGGTCTAAAAGGCTTTTTAAATCTGCAATTTCTGTGGCATAGTTCGCTATCTTATCAGACACTCCGTTTCCGTTTGGCAGTCCTGTTACTTTAGCTGTGCAATTCGTTGCTAATATTTCTAATTCTTTCAGCCTCCTTTGCTGCTCTTTGATTTCTTTTTTTAAATAATAAAGCTGTGAAAGCTCTTTTTTTGTCATTTAAATCACCTCAAAATATGCTGTCTTTTTTAATTTTTCGGAGGCTTATGCCTTCAATCTTCATAACCGCTCCGCTTGTCATTTCTGATATTCTGTCAACCGTTTTTCCGGCAATACCGCTCTTGTTTATGAGTTCATTCAAGCTGTGATTGCTTGAAAAAATAGTCGCTTTTTTGCTATTGTATCGCTTGTTGATGATATCGAAAAGCAAGCTTTGAAGCCACGTATCACCAGAGCTTTTTGTAAAAACTTCTGTTCCCAAATCATCAAAAAACAAGACTTCGATATTCGCAAATTTTTCTATCAGACTCTGCTCCGTAAGACTCGATTCCCGATTAAACGTAGACTTTACTGCTTTTGAAATTTCAAACAAGTTAGTAAAAAGAACCGGCACACATTTTGCAATTAAGTTATTCGCCATGCAAGCAGTTAAATGAGTTTTGCCAACTCCTTTATCTCCAAAAAAATATATTCCATATCCGTTTTTGATTGTTTTTTCATACAGCTCGCAGTACTTTCGGCACCTTTTAAAAGCTCTGTCAAAGCTTGGGTTAATTCCTGTTTTTGAGCTTTCAAACGTAGCGTTTTTATACCGCTCTCCAATAAGGGAAAACTTCTTTAATTTTTGAGCTTTTCTCATTCGGTCTTGTTTTAATTGGCTTAATTTTTCTTGCTCCAATTGCTTTTGCATACACTTGCACATAACTCGGAATGTTCGTTTAATTCCCATAAATTCCACGGTTCTAATAGTCTTTACGCCGCAAACAGAGCATACTCCTTCGTTATTCTGGATACTCGGTGCAAAGCTTTTTAGGGTTGCTTCCATAGCAAACACCTCCTAAGTCTTTGCTGTCTTTTTGCATCCAGCTTAAAATTGTTGCGTAGTGCGATTTATATTTTTTTCCGCTTGATGCAATATAGCTTGAGAGCTTTTCAATGTAATTTTCAGCTTCAGCTCCAAATTTTGATTTTATCTTTTGAAATTCATCAACTGACAAAAAAACATTTTCAAATTCTCCAAATTTTTCTTTATATATTTCTTTTTTGTTTATATTTATATTTCTAGTTTTATTAATGTTCCCAACATTTGCATTAAAAGGTGTATTAAGGGTCGTAGCGTAACCCGTAATAGATGATGTGTTATTAGCCGTATCACTAGCTGTATCTAATCCTATATCATTTTGAGTACCAGCCTGTGTTTCAAAAACAGATATACAAGAATTAATTTTGTAAATTGCACATTGATTTCCACTTCTTTCTTTAAAATCAATAAGTCCCATTTGCTTTAATTTGTTTCTTGACCTGTAAACATCATTTTTTGATAGTTTAGATTTAAACATTAACGCTGAAATTGGTATGCTAAACTCTTTCCAATTAAACCGATTCGCAGTAAACATCAGCGTATACCATAAACGAATGTCCGATTTGTTTATTTCCGAATTATAATCAAGCCAATTTTCGAATGTCAATATTTCCTTTAAATAGTTCATTTTTACTTCCTCCTTTAAAATGGTAAATCATCGGTTTCGATTAATTTTTCTATCTTTTGTTGATAAGATTTTTCAGCTTCTTTATCACTGATAAGTTCCCGAATTACAAAATTTTTGTAATATATATCGTTTTGCTTTCTTGACGTATATTTTGCAATTAAAAATATCTCATCATTTTGGGAATAGCTTTTCTTTATCTTGCCGGCTAAATCCCCAAAAGCCACACAATCAGCGAACGTCGGTTTGCTCCATTCTCCGTTTTCTTCATTTTTCCCATTGCTTAGCCTTAAAGAAAATTTGATTCCATTTTGAAAAATTTCTTTAATATCTCCGTAAATCCTTCCTTTAAAAATCACTGTGTTTACATAGCAGTTTCCGCTATATATTTCTTTTTCACCATCATAAATTTTTATTGTTTTCATTATCCATTCTCCTTTAAATTTTTTATTGTTATTTCCACTCTTGGAACTTCTGCGTATCTTTTTTCAAAATACAATTTGCACACTTGGGCATCGTCATAAAATGCCACTTTGTTTAGCCCGTCCAAAACAATTTTTATAATGTTGTCGGAATCAGGCTTTTTTGTCATCCAGCCACTATCTGAATATTTCCCACTAAAAAAAGCAAGTATATTGATTTCTAAAGGAACATCTTTTTCAAAAAACGTTCTTGAAACTGCAATATAACTTGCTTTTACTAATTTTTCATATTCACTTGTTTGTTTCGGGGTATATACAATATTTTTTCCACCGATATTGGTTAATCTAGGTCGCTGTTTGCCTTGTGGTTTTCCAAATACGCTAAATTTTACTTGCATTTTTTCCCTCATTTCTGTTAGCTAGTTCATTTAGTCCATTTAAAATATCTATTCGCTGCTTTTCTGTTAAGTCTTTAAAACTCTTTACTCCATATCTTTTTAAAATCATGTTGTAAAATTTTTCTCCATCATCAAGTTTTAAAATGATACTTTTTAAAATATTTGCGTCTTTTATGCTGATTTTTTCCGTTTCTATTTCGGGTAAATCCTCGCCTGAATAAATGTATAAGCCAAGCCCGAACATAGCCAAGTTTTTAACTAAACACCGCATAATTGTTTTGTTGACGTCAAACATTGTTGCAGGTTCAACCGGAATATCTTTTTTGAATTTAGTGTTGTAAGTGTAGCTCGTGGATTTCATCGCTTTGTTTGCCGCGTCCATAACCGGAAGCCACATTGTATGCGTTAAGTCTTCAATTGTAACGCTTGTAAACACCATATATCCAACATTTTCATCAAAAACATAGGGGAGTTGCTTCTCTCCAAAAAGATGTATTTTATATGCCGAACTTGGATATTTCTTTTTTACTTCTGCCCACGCGTACGGCCACGAAAGATACGTTAAATCTTTCTTTTTTCGATGTGGTCGTTTACATTGATTTCAAAAAGTGTTTCAAACACTGATCTATTTTTGTTCATAAAATTTCTCTCCTTTATATTTTTAATTAATACTTGCTATTTTTGACCCATAGTCAAATATCTTGGCTGTAAATTTAAAATGAGTATCTAAACATACCTCACAGCAACAAAATCCATCAAGTGCGTAATATTCTTTGCCTTCATAAATATCAGCACTGCAGAAATAACATTTTAAAGCTGGC
>JAFQXU010000053.1 GCA_017406805.1 Clostridia bacterium
AACCTCCCTGTCTGTGTTGCAAGTGGCATTAAATCGGGGTGTATGCGGTTTGTGCTACTGTTTAAAAACTTCAAATATCCATCAATATATGTGGATTTCAGTTTGTTCCATTTTCTATAGTCCTTAATCATATCAAATAGGGGAACCAGCTCGGATCTATTCTTTTTACACCACTCAGATAACAAAATCATCGCTTCATCATCTGCGGCTTCACTTAGTTTTTCAGTCGTCTTAAGAACGGGAAGCCCTAAAGTTTTATACAGATAATCCTTAAACTCTTTAGTTCCGGCATTTGCTCCGATGTCGATATTTCCGATTGTAAGATGTATATCTTCTCTAAGCTGATTTATTTGCTCTTGAGCCTCTTCGCCTTTCGATTGCATAAGCTCCACGTCAAGCGGAATGCCATTATATTTCATTAAGCCAACATACACGGCAGTGGGAGATTCGATATTTTCCACGATGTATCTGTGTTTCGGAAGATTCCTATCAAACCAGTTATTAAATAAATGGTAAAGCCTTAAAGCGTAATCCGAGTCGGCACAAGCATATCTGATAGTCTCGAAGTCCTCAGAACTCAGGTCATCGAAAAATCGCCCTTCAGTTACACTTTCAAATGTCGGAAGTTCCACTTTCAGAAGTTCGGGAACCAACTTTTTAAGTCCGCAGTCATTTAATTTTCTGAATTCCGTATGCGTTTTTAGAGTCATTTGTGCAGCAGACAAAGTATCATAAACTTTGCATTTTGGAATAAATCCCAAAGCATAAAAGAACATCGTTTCAAACGCAGCGTTATGAATTGCCACAGTCAGATTTTCATTCATAAGAATATTGCGTTTTATCCAATCAAATGTTCCCACAAAGTCAGCATTTCTGCCGACCTTGTGCATAAACGGAACATAAATTCCCGTGCCTTCCACAACCGAAAAACTTATCCCCGTGATACTCGATTTATGCGCATCGAGCGAGGCTTTTTCGTCATCACGAAACGATGAGAGTGGAGAGGTTTCGATGTCCAAAGCTAAAAGTTTATACGTTCCGATGTACTCTCGCATTTCTTTGATATTTAAAGCCAATTTGTAGCTCATACAGATTCCTCCGAATCTATGATTTCGCCCGTTGTCATGTCAATTTTCTGAAGATTTAATTTGTTATGAGCGTAGGATTTTACTTGTTCAGAATAGTTTTTTATTAGCTCGATTTCTTTTATATCCAGTTCTCTTGCAACGCTAAATTGAACCTGAGAATATGAAATGCCTGTCTTGTTTACAGCCTTTTTGAGCGAAAATTTTGTTACTACGCTATCAGACTTTTTGCCTCTTGAAAGTAGGCGTTTGATGTATCTTGAAAACTCTTTGTTTGAGCTTGTGGGGAGCGAAAGAATCACAGGAAATATCTCGCCTTCTCTTAAAAGATACATTTGGTGTTTATTTTTGCACGCTTTTGATCCGTTCTCGCCACTTCCGAACTTATTTTTGGGACAATTTATACACTTACCACCGGGGATCCCAACACCCGTGATTCCGTCAATACTTAGACAATCGGGAGGATTATTCGATCCGTTGAACTTTGAACTATAAAAGACGTACATCGGGTGGTGATAAAGAATTACCGCAGAGAACTCCTTTATCATATCGGGTTCATCGGGATTACCGCTTGGAGACTCGAACATAACGCCACCTCCTGCGGGTATTTTTATCCTCTCGAACTCGTTATCAAGTCCGCTAAGTTCTTCCAAAAAATCGCCGTTTATATTGAAGTTAGCGAGGTTTAAGTATCCATTATTTTCGTTTACTGTTAATTCGTTTTTTGACATTTAAAATTACTCCTTATTTCGTATATTTTCGTGTGCTGACTGTGTTTTTTTCAAATATGTTTATGAGACCATTTAGCCATTCGGGTAGCTCGTTTTCGTTTTCCGAAATTTGCTCTTTGACAAACGCCGAGAGAGAACTTGGATTGACAGTTTCGACCACCAAATCGCCGTATCCAGAGCTTTTCAGTAAGGCATACAATTCGTCTTTTTTGCCCGAAACCGCCGAGGCTTTGAGGCTTGTCTTGAGTGAAAAACTTGTTCCACCATGTGTGAAATTTGGTGTTTCATTGAGTGTCATGAACTCCGCAAGTGCCGCCTCAATCTCTGTAAGCATGTCGCTGATATTTCGAAGTTCAAGCTCTTTTTGTTTCTTTTCATTTTTGAGAGTCTTAAGTCTCTCTGCAAGTTCAAACATTACATTGTTATCCATTTAAAATCCTCCATCGTTTGCGTACGGATTAAGTCCGCTTCTATAATCGTCAATTAAACTTTTCGCTAGATTCACCTTGTTTTTTAGAGCTTTCATTATCTTTTCATCCACCGTATTTGAAGCAATCAAATAGATGTAAGTACAGTTTTCTTTTTGCCCGGTGCGATGAATTCTCGCCTTCGCCTGTTCAAAGTTTGACATTGAGTAATCTAAAGAATAGAAAACCATTGTACTTGCAGCCGTGAGCGTTATCCCAAGTCCTGCGGTCGCTATCTGCCCTAAAAACACCAACACATCTGTATCGTTTTGGAACCTGGATATTTCATCAGCTCTATTTTTGACATCGCCCGTTATAACTGAAAAACTTAAATTTTTCTTGACCAGTAGCTTTTTTATTGCATCAATTTCAGGAATGAACCGAGCCATGATTACAAGCTTCTTTCCGCTTGAAGTCACGTCATCGATAATATCCTCGAGTGCATTTAATTTTGCTTTACTGATTTGATGTACTTTTTTGCCTTCATCATCACCGAGAAAACCACCTGTGAGCTGTGAAAGTCTGAGTATTTTTGTTAGTACATTTGTTACCGTGACTTCGCTATTTTGCAGTTCCGCAAAGCTGTCTCTTACGAGATGTTTGTAAGTGTTCATCGCAGACGGCTCGAGCTCAATTTTCCTGATGATTTCCGTTGTTTCGGGTAAATCCAAGCACTCAGACTTTTTTGCTACAAATGCAATACTATGAATTTTGTTACGTAGCTCATCTTTCATTGATTCCTTGAGAACTGGCGTATGCAGCCCATACCCAACCATGTCGAAGTAGTGGTTACGAAATGTGTAAAAACTCTTCCCAAAAATTCTAGATTCCAAGAATTTATACTGCGAGAAAATATCAATGGCTTTATTGGTTATGGCTGTGCCTGTCAAAATCAGTTTGTAACTAGTTTTTTCGCCAAGTCTGTGAAGTGATTTTGATGCTGAAATATTGTGCGATTTAATTTTATGTGACTCATCGCAGATAATCATATCGGGATGCCAGTTTTTAATTTGCCGTTCTATTCGCCACGCAGACTCGTAGTTTACAACTGCAATCTGCAATGCTCGTCCTTGTAGTGAAGATAAAATTTCAGCTTTTTTATCAAGTGAACCTTTTAAGACTTTCAGGTTATATTCAAAATCAGCAAACTTTGAAAACTCTTCTTCCCATACTCCGCAAATTGACAAAGGACATACTATTAAAAGATTTCTTATCCTCCTTTCGTTAAATAGCTCTCCTGCAACTGCAACAGATATTAAACTCTTGCCACAACCCATCTCAGCGAGAAGTGCCGCACTGCTATCGTTTTCAAACCGATGCATGACAAACTCAAACGCTCTTTTTTGATGTTCAAATGGTTTTGCTTTGATTGGCATCTTGAACTGACTCACTGTTTTTCTCCTCTCTAATTTCTACTGACTGTACGCTTTTTTCCGGTACGATAACCATTACTTTTTCTACACCGCCAAACCATTTAAGCGCTAATTTTTTCATCCATGTAAGCTTGTCAAACTCTGCAATACTTATTGGCTCTTGCCCAGGTCTTCTGACGGTTATTCTCATTTGATGCTTTATCATTTATTTCACCTCTCCCAGAAGCTTTATTTTTTTACGTCCTTAAAAATGCTCCTATATATAAGCCACGAGAAAAGGCAATCCTGACATTTTTTGATGACGAAGTTTTTAATATTTTACTTATGTTTTTTGTTTAAAATGTCAAAGTGCATTTTTCATCCGCTTAATCCCGCTATTTACCCAACTCTTCAAAAATACATTTTAATTTTTTTCTTATACGTTCTAGTCGTTTCCAAAGAGCAGCCGATTTGATTCCCGTTGAAGTGGCATATTCAGTCATACTGATTTCGTTTTCACTTAAATAAATCTTATTTATCAGTTCCTGCTCATAGGGCTTAAGTTTTGAAATAGCTTTACACAAAACTTCTTTATCCACTTGATTTGATAATTGTTCTTCAAAACTTGTGTCAATGTCCGTAAAAACTTTCTTGCCCTCATCAAACATACTTAAACTGACATGACGTCTGGTTTCAGCGTGATTGTTGTTATATAAATTTCTGTCAAGTTCGAGAATAATTTTTTCAAAATCACTACTTACATCGATAGACGCTTTTTCCCCATTAACAAATCTGTATTCTATTTTCATATTCCGTTATCCTTTCGAATTTGATTTCTTTCAAAAACAAAAGGACCTACGGCGGGCCTCTAATTAAATTAAAAATGATCGCTCACCTTCCTCGGATTTCGAAAAAAGAAAGCCATCACTCAATTTTTAAAAAAGCGGTAATACAACTACTTTTCGAAATCTTAGAAAACAAAGATTAAAAAAGCAAAAAGCCACAGAGTGCATTCTCTGTAGCTTTGAATCTATATTACCACTTTTGAAAAACGAAATATTTAGTTTATGTTAAATCAAGATCGCTTAAAAGCTTTTTAAATTTAAAAAACGCAGCGATTTTTCGCGAATTTTGAGAAAAATGACGAATTTATTCAATAATATTAAGATAGCATTATATATATATATATATAGCTTAATCTTAATTAAAATTTTATTTGACAAATATCCCCAAGCGTACCATAATTATCCATATAGGGGGTCGTTTAGTGTCGAAATTTTAGCTTGTAAATCAAATCTTGTATAACTCGGTGATTTACTGTAAAGGAAGATTGTATTTGAGAAAGCTTTTTACTTCTGAGTCCGTAACAGAAGGACATCCTGATAAACTTTGTGATCAAATTTCGGACGCAATTCTCGATGAAATACTGTTGAAAGATCCAGATGCACATGTTGCGTGCGAGACAGCTATTACCAAAGGCTTAGTACATATAATGGGAGAAATATCTACTAAGTGCTATGTAGATGTGGCGAGTATAGCAAGAAATGTTATTTTGGATGTCGGATACAGTAGCTCTGAATCTGGTTTCGATGGAAATACTTGCGGCATTATTTCATCAATAAATTCTCAATCTCCTGACATTGCTTTAGGAGTAAATCAGTCTTTGGAAAATAAAAATGGTAACGAAGAATCGAATAGTCTGATAGGTGCAGGAGATCAAGGAATGATGTTTGGATTTGCTTGTGATGAAACCCCTGAACTAATGCCTATGCCTATATCGCTAGCCCATAAACTTGCTAAACGACTTACATGTGTACGAAAAGAAAAAATTTTAGAATATTTACGTCCCGACGGAAAAACTCAGGTAACAGTTGAATACGAAGGTGATATACCCAAACGAATTGATACTGTAGTAATTTCTGCTCAGCATTCCGAAGATGTTGATTTAGAAAAGATACGTAGTGATATCATTGAAACCGTTATATTTCCTACAGTTCCTAAAAATATGATTGACAAAGAAACGAAAATTTTTGTTAATCCTACAGGCAGATTTGTAATAGGCGGCCCTGCTAGTGATAGTGGGTTAACGGGTAGAAAAATTATAGTGGACACATATGGTGGATATTCGAGGCATGGAGGTGGAGCATTTTCTGGTAAAGATCCAACCAAAGTTGATCGTTCTGGTGCGTATGCTGCCAGATGGGTAGCAAAAAATATCGTTGCTAACGGTTTAGCTAAAAAATGCGAAGTTCAAATTGCTTATGCTATTGGAGTTGCACATCCTGTTTCGACCATGGTAGAAACTTTCGGTACGTCTAAGCATTCAAACAGCGAATTAGAAAATTTTATACGAAACAACTTTGACTTGCGTCCACAGGCTATTATTAAGAATCTAGATCTCAAAAAACCGATTTATAGAAAACTAGCATCTTATGGTCATATGGGCAGAGAAGATTTAGGCATACTTTGGGAGCAGCCTAATAAGGTAGGCATCTTGAAGCAAGTCTTGGGTAAATTTTAGAAAGGAACTAGTTGATTATGATGTCATTAATTAAATGTGATGGTAAAACACAATTTAGTAAAGTAATATCTGTTTTGTTGAAACCAACTGATATGTGTAATTTGAGGTGTAAATATTGTTTTCAACAAGACAAAGGTTATGCTAAGAACAAATTATCGGCGGCTACTTTGAAAAAATTTTGTGATATAACTTTTCCACATTACGATAGCGTCGGCATTGTATTTCATGGTGGTGAACCAACTTTTTTTGGAAAATCCGCTCTACAACGTTATGTCGACATTTTGAAATACAAGGCTAAAGAATACGGTGTCAAAATGAAGTTGTCCATGCAAAGCAATGGTACTCTTTTAGATGTAGATTTTGTTAAGTACTTAAAAAACGAACAAATACATTTAGGGATTTCTTTTGACGGTTTGCATAACGACGAAACAAGACATAGTACCCAAAGTGTTTTAAATAGTCTAAGTTTATTGAAAAAGTATGATCTTAAAGTTGGTGTTATAACCGTTGTTACCGATGTAAATTGCCATGATTTAATAGAAAATTACGAATATATGAAAAAACTAGGGACTAGCATTAAACTCTCTGCTTTTGAGGATTGTGTTGATAATAGAGATATAGGTTTAGATATAAATAAATTTATTTCAAGTATGAAAAAGTTTTTTGACTACTGGTATAATGATGAGACTTGTAATATTGGTGTAGATCCTTTTGAAGCTATAATCAAAAGTATTATTCTGGGATATTCTAATCAATGCTCGCACAGTTCTTGCTTGAGCCGATGGATGTGTCTAGAGCCTAATGGAGATGTTACACCGTGTGATAGATTTTTCCCAAAAGAGTATACTTATGGTAACGTTATGAATATGTCAGATATAAGACAAATTTACGAATCTGAAGGGTTTTTGCGTTTGTTAACTGGGTCTATTAAACGTAGAACAAAATGTAAACAAGTTTGCAAACTTTATCAATATTGTGAGGGAGGCTGTAATAATGAGGCGATGTGTCAGGTAGGATTAGAAAATAACTGCGGTACTTCATGTATGATATTTAAAGAATTGTTCAACTATATAAAAAATTACATTCAACAACATTCTTTTGAAATAAAAAACCCAAAGGTGAGTTTACTAGTAGAGCATTTTGGATCATTTAAATAAACATTGTCTAAAAAATGTAAAGCACGATTTTAGGATGTTTATATGGGCAATTGAACCTGTTGAATATCAATTTAAGGTCTAGCTTTTGTGGTTAACTTTCTAAAATGTAGGTTTATTGCTTTTTATAGGAGGTGATATTTTATGGAGGTAGTTCAAGACATGTCAAATATGATGGCTGAGTATCAGGCTCAATCTCAAGAACAAGTTTGTAGTAATCATGATGATATCCACAATGATTTTTATAGATAATTTTAGATTATTTGTTTTAACTTGCTTATTACTAATATTTTTTTATTAAAAATTTGCAGTAAATAATTTGAGTAATCTACATATGAAAGTTAATCACAAAATCTAGAAATATGATTACAACTAGATAATTTTTAGGATGGTGACACTATGTATCAGTTCAGCAAGGTTTTAAATGTAGTAATAAAACCCACTCTTGCTTGTAACCTTCGGTGTAAGTACTGTTATTATCAACATACAGACTATAATAAAGAAAAAATGTCCACGGAAATCTTGTCTCGTTTTTGCGATATTTCTTTTCCTTACTTTAAAAAAATGTTAATAATCTGGCATGGCGGTGAACCAACATTATATGGTAAAAACACTTTATTGGCATATATCGATATTGTGAATAAAAAAAGTAAACAATATAGTTTACTGGATATTAGCCAGAGTGTTCAAACGAATGGTACGTTATTAAACGATAATTTCGTGAAATGTTTAAAAGCAGCTAACGTTTCAATAGGCATATCTTACGATGGATTAAAAAATAGTTATTTAAGAAATGGCACAGACAAAGTCTTAAAATCTATAAGGATGATTCAGGAAAATAACTTAACGCCTAAGGCTTTGTCGGTTGTATCCGGAATAAATTATAAAAACTTAATAGATGAGTATGAAAATGCCAAAAAACTGGGTATAGATGTTAAGTATTCGCCTTATGAAGACGTAGATTCCCCATTAGAACAGATAAAAATATCTAGCGATCAATATGTTGAGTGTATGGAAAGATTATTTGATTATTGGATTGATGACAAAAATTGTTGTATACGCCTAGAGCCTTTTTGTGGTATGATTCGTGATTATTACAAAGGTAAATCGTCCACATGCACACGTACTTCTTGTATGCAAAGATGGATTGGTATTAATCCCAACGGTGATGTTTTTCCGTGTGGAAGATTCATGAATATTAAACCGTATGGAAATATAAATAATCTGAATGATATAAGAGAAATTTATCATTCTGAAAGTTATGTCAGTTTACTAAAGAAAGCTAATATTCGTAAAAAGAAGTGTTTTGACGAATGTGACGTTTTTCAGTTTTGTGAAGGTGGCTGTAATTACGATGCCGCACTTACAAGTGGTATCGAAAATAATAGCGGCTTTGATTGCAGGATTTTTAAAAACTTTTTTAAATACGTTATGAAAGTGGTTGACAGCCGAGATTTGTTTAAATGTTTTAAAAATGTAAAAAATCCCATGCTTTCGAAATTTTTAGAGGGAATAGTTACGAGTACAGTTTGCCAAAAGCAATAGCTGCATATTCTAAACAATGTCAAAACGCTGATGCCTCGATTGAACACAAAAATCGTTGTCTTGATTCTGGAGAGGATGTTGATTACTAGAATTTTAGTGGTACTTATTAACCCAAAGTTACTATCAGCGGCAGCGTTTCTAGCTTTTGCGATTAACTTTCTTGAAGTGAGTTTGGCAATTTATAAATGGAGGTGATAACTATGGAGTTTACTGAGAATTTTTCACAAATAATGGCTGAATATGCTGGTCAATGTCAAGGAAAAGCGGATAGTAGCCTGTATACTGATCATACAGATTGCCACGATGATAGTTATAATGATGCCGCACAAACATATTAACTCAATTTTAATAGTTAAGTAAATATTTTCACAAACTAATATTTTCGGTTTAATCACAAAAGAAAGTTAATCGCAAAACTTAGAATTAAAATTCATTTGATTAATGTCTTAAGGTGGTGGTACTATGTACCAATTTGGTAATACATTAAATGTGATCATAAAACCTACGTTATCGTGTAATCTTAGATGTAAATATTGTTACTATCAACATACTGATTATGGGCGAGAGGTTATGCCGCTAGAAACTTTGACACGATTTTGTGATGTGTCTTTTCCACATTTTAAAAAAGTGTTGATGGTCTGGCACGGTGGAGAACCTATGGTATGTGGCGAAGATACTTTGTCAAAGTATATAGAAACTGTATATAAAAAATCTAAAGAATACAGTCTATTAGACATTCAACAAAATATCCAAACTAACGGTACTTTATTAAGCGATAATTTTGTTGAATGTCTAAAAAAATTTAATATTTCAACTGGTATGTCTTATGATGGATTAAAGAATGAATATTTAAGAGGTAAGACTAGTAAAACTTTGGAGGGCATGCAATTAGCCAAACAACATAAATTACCCCTCAGGATAATAACTGTAGTATCTGGTATTAATTGTGGAGATTTAATAAATGAATATGAAAATGCCAAAAAACTGGGTATAGATGTTAAATATTCGCCATATGAAGACGTAGATTCCCCATTAGAGCAGATAAAAATATCTAGCGATCAATATGTTGAGTGTATGGAAAGATTATTTGATTATTGGATTGATGACAAAAATTGTTGTATACGCGTTGATCCATTTTGTAGTATGATTTGTGATTATTATAATGGATATTCAACTGTATGCACGCGTACATTTTGTTTGAAATCTTGGATAGGTATTCATCCAAATGGGAATGTTTATCCGTGCGGAAAATTGACTAACGTTGAGCCATACGGAAATTTAAATTACCTTAACGATATAAGAGAAATTTATACTTCAAGAAGTTATGTAAATTTGATGGAGAAAGCCAATATTCGCAAGCAAAAGTGTTTGAATATATGCGATATTTTTCAATTTTGTAAAGGTGGTTGCAATTACGATGCTTCAGTTACCAGTGGCATTGAAAATAATGGAGGCTTTGATTGTAGAATTTTTAGAAGCCTATTCAAACATGTAACTGATGCGGTAAATGATCGGAAGTTATTTGATAATTTTGAAAATGTAAAAAATCCTATTCTTCTAAAGCACTTAAAAAGAGCAAAATTAATGAAGATCAAGCAGTAACACAAATATAAAGTGGGTGAGTACGATGAAAAAATCCAATTTTCACGAAGTGTTTACAAAATTTTGGCGAGCTGATAAAGGTTATGTTATCACAATTTTTATCAGTAAAATTAAAGATATACCCAGGCCATTGATTTATGCATTGTGTACAAAATTTTTGATAAATGAGTTAAATGAAAAAACTAATATTCGGAATATTACATTTGTACTTTTCATAATTCTGCTAGCTGAAGTTATAGCTAATTTTTATGATATATGGGTTAACAACAGATATTCTTTAAAAAAGCATGAAGAAATATCAAAAATTCTCATGTCAGATTTTATGAAAAATATTTCGAAAATACAATTAGAATATTTTGAAAGTCCAGACCTTTCAAATAAGATTTCATTAGCAACTAATGAGTTATTACGTACATATTTTTATTTGTTTACTTGTTATGTGGATACGTTTGTTAGTGTCGTTTCTATGTTAATTTTGATTACTTTTGTATTTAATATCAGTAGGAATATTATTATAGTATCTGCTATTGTACTTATATTATATTTTATAACAAGTCACGAGATAAATAAAATTAAATTGAGCCATGAAAAACTTAAGCTTCCATTAGAAAAGGCAAAAAGATATTTTGCAAATACATTAAGTGAATATGATGATATTGTGAATATTCGTTATCATATGTGTGAAGATTATTTTGTGGATAAATGGACAGAAAATGCTGATAAAATCATTGATATAGTTGAAAAACTTCCTAAGAAATTTTGGGTATATGAACTAATAAATAGCAATTTATTTCCTATTTTTCAATATGCAACTATAGCCTATACAGCTTACATTGTTTGGAACGGTTCTATAACGGTTGGTTCATTTTCTGCTCTACTTCAAGCCATTATTTCATTTATCAATCAATTAAAACGTTGCTCTGAAATTAGCCTATATATGAATAAATATTCTAGTAATTTAAAAATAATAAGAGAAATAGATCAGTATATTCCTGAATATGGAGATGACACAAATAAAGCTTTTTTGGATACGAGCAAAGCGCATACGATTGAGTTTAAAAATTTAAGTTTTTCCTATGGACAATCTAAGAATAAAATCTTAAACGATGTCTCTTTTAAAATAAATCCAGGAGAGAAAGTAGCAATAGTGGGGCATAATGGTTGTGGCAAATCTACTTTGATAAAATTAATTCTAAGGCTATATGAACCACCTGAGAATACTATTTTTATAGATAACATCGACATTAGAAGATATGATTTAAAATCGCTTAGGACTAACTTTTCTGTTGTTATGCAGAATCAACCGAATTATGCCGTCACAATTCTGGAAAATATCATTTTAAAAAAGTGTACAAGTGGTAAAGATGCCAAAAATGTAATAAATTCACTAAAGAATGCCTTGCTTTATGATAAAGTATCGCTATATTCTGAAGGGCTATATTCATCTGTAACAAAAATGTTTGATAGTAAAGGAATATGTTTTTCAGGTGGAGAAAATCAAAAATTAAATATGAGCAGGTTTTTTAATAAAAATGCATCAATTTTGATTTTAGATGAGTATGAAAAATGGTTGGACTGTGACTCTAATAGAAAAATATTTGAAAACATTTTAAAATTTGCTAAAAATAAAACCTTAGTTATAATTACTCACGACAAAAAAATCTTGAGATTGGTAGACAAAGTAATAAATTTAAGTGGTAATAATATTCATTTTACCGACAAGGTAGTACAATAAATCCTTCGCTTACTTCTAATTTTTTAAGTTAGTTCTTGTATTTAGATATGACTGATATCATAGATTTATTTCGTTTAAAAATAAAAATGTTTGAAGAAAATATTGGTAAAAAGCATAAAAATTAATGCTAACCTAGACAAACTTATAAAATTAAATGAGTAAACAATTAGCGTTCAAAATATGCGTTGATGCATCACATAATTTTAACCGTGCGAAAGTATGCAACCTCCTTGAGAAAATTTATAGGAAAATGAAACCTCAACAACGAGGTTTCACTTTTTTCGAATTTGATCTTCAAACAAGCATGGTATCATGAATTTTTGAACCTAAAATTTATATCTAAATGTAGAGAAACCTCAGTATTACTGAGGTTTCAGTTGTATCAAAAGATACGTACTATTATGGTGAGCCATCGGGGACTCGAACCCCGGACAACCGGATTAAAAGTCAGGTGCTCTACCAACTGAGCTAATGGCTCATTAATTTAATTAATGAAAAATGGCTGGGATGGCTGGATTCGAACCAGCGAATGATGGAGTCAAAGTCCATTGCCTTACCGCTTGGCGACACCCCAACGGTAAATTAGAGTGGGGTGGATAATCGGAGTTGAACCGATGGCCTCCAGAGCCACAATCTGGCGCTCTAGCCAACTGAGCTATATCCACCATAAAATAAATGGTGCGCCAGAAGGGATTCGAACCCCTGACCTACTGCTTAGAAGGCAGTTGCTCTATCCTGCTGAGCTACTAGCGCAGATGCCAACACCACATGGTTGCTTTTGACTAAACACTGGAGCGGGTGATGGGAATCGAACCCACGCTATCAGCTTGGAAGGCTGAAGTTCTACCATTGAACTACACCCGCACCGTTTATCGACAAAAATTATTTTATCATAATTAATAATTTCTGTCAACACTATTTTTTTAAATTTTAAAAATATTTATTTGTTTTATAAAATTGTTAAAATTTTTTTATTTATGAAACTTTTTCTATGTCTTTTTTTAGCTTTTCAATTATTCTTTTTTCAAGGCGCGAAATATATGACTGAGAAATTCCAAGCAGATCCGCTACTTCCTTTTGAGTGTGCTCTTTTTTTTCATCAAGTCCAAAACGTAGCTTCATTATAAGTTTATCTCTGCTGTTTAAGTGATTGACGGCATTTTTCACCATGTCGCATTCGGCTTCTTGTTCCAGCTTGCACATAATGGCGTCCGATTCGCTTCCAAGTACGTCCGAAAGTAGCAGCTCGTTTCCGTCCCAGTCAACGTTTAAAGGCTCGTCTATGGAAGTTTCGTTTTTTAATTGAGACGTTTTTCTAAGGTACATGAGTATCTCGTTTTCAATGCATCTGGAAGCGTAAGTTGCAAGCTTTATATTTCTTGTAGGGGAGAATGTATTCACGGCTTTTATTAATCCGATTGTGCCGATTGAAATTAAATCTTCCATGCATATTCCCGACGAGTCGAATTTTTTTGCAATATACACCACAAGCCTTAAATTGTGGGTAATTAATGGTTCCCTGGCGCTTTTTGATTCTCCCGAAAGGATTCTTTCCATTATTTGATTTTCTTCTTTTTTTGTAAGCGGCGGGGGCAGAACTTCCGGACCATTTATGTAGTGTATATCTTTTTGCAAAAATGGGATTTTTAAAATTAAGGATCTTATTAATTTTTTTAAATAGATGATTATTTTTTTCATAGTTTTTTCTCCGTTTTTAATTTATTAATTCAGGGTTTATAAGTGCACCAATTTCTTCTGACAGAGTGTTGTCTGGGCAAACTGCCACATAGGCTTCTTTAAAAATTCCTGTGGGTGTTATTATTTTTTGGGGTTTAAATGCCGGAAGAACGCCTTCTCCCAGAACAGTTCCAAAAGGAACCATCCTTATGGAATAAAACGTGCCGGTTAAAGAGTATGTATTACTTTTTGGGTTTAAGTAGTTGTCTGTTAATTCAAGAATATTTTTTGGAACTATCTTTAAAGCGTTGCTTTTTCTTATTATTATTACGGGTAAATTGGAAAAAGGCTCTTTTAGCAGATTTCCCGTGTCTATTTTGGCTTTTAACTCCTCGGTTTTGTTTCCAAAGTCTATTTTTATGGTGCAAAATGAGTTTTTGATGCTTTTTGTATCAAGCGTTCTGTTTATAATTTCGATTACGAAATAAGAAATCAGAGTGGAAAAAACCAGAATTAGCGGCGAAATATTAAAATAAACAATTCCGTTGCTCATCTCCATGCCCGGTGGTTTAAAAGTGAAC
>JAFQXU010000004.1 GCA_017406805.1 Clostridia bacterium
AAAAAAAAGATAGGACCACTCTCCAGTCAAATCTTTTAAATCAATTATCAGTTATGAAACAAATTGATTTGTTTAGCTTGTCACTGGATAAATTAAAATACTATCACGAATACTTATTAGCAACAAAAAAATATGCTGAAGCGATCACATGAGCGTAGCGAATTTTAACAAACACGCCTGACGATAAAAATTAACTCTCGTTTAGTTTTATAGCACTTAAGGAATTTTTAAATTTATATATGCAAACATTGATTTTAAACCGAATCAAAAAAATTAATTAGAAGGCCTCAGATTAGCTTATATAGCTTTTTAGTTTATTTATATATAAATGTACCCATATAGTTTTATAAGCGCTAAAAACAGCCTTAAAATTAATTTTAAGGCTGTTTTTAGTTTGTATAAGCAGTTTTTAAAAATTTATATTTTTCTAGTGAAATTTCTTAGTAGGTCTTTTTTGAACTTTTTTGTTTACCCCTTAGTTAATTTTAAAAACATAATTCAGCTCTTTGATTTTTTACTAAGGGCGCACTTATACGCAGTAGATTTTTCTTACGAAAAATTACTACGTTTGTGCTAAAAAAGAGTACAAATCACCACGTGAATTTATACTCTTTTTTCGTCAGGCGTGTTTGTTAAAATTCGCTACGCTCATGTTGATTATTTGTCTTTATACATTCGGTACATCAAAACAATAAAAACTGGTACGAATAAAAAATATTCGAAAATAGAATTTATAAGTGGGTGTATATTTTTTAGGAAATCTGTAAGTGGATTAACAGAAAAAGCGAACATTAAGAAATAAATAAAGTAAAAAAATGAGCTAAAATTCGGTAATAATTTCTCAAAATCTTGTTTTGGCATTTCAACACAGTTCCAGTAAAATCTACCAATTTTTTTAATTGATTTAAGAATAATTTTCACGAAAGATACTCCTTATTTCCTAAAAAAATTTGACAGCATTGCTATATTACCCATGCCACCACCTTTAGAAACCTTAGTTGAATACCACATATTTTGTAGGGCTGACGGTGTTTTAATAATCAATAGACCACAGCCAATCATGAGCATAAAATTAGTAAACGTATATTTTTCAGCAACCATAAGCGATATCATAGCTAGATACAAGATCATTTTAATCAGCATAGTTAAGGCTTCAGACAGTAACTCTTTAACCCAGATCTGAAAGTAGTTTTGTTCGTCAGTTAAAAGCGATAAAGCAACTAAAGGCGTTAGCATAGTCAGCACTAAGAAGTCTGCATAAAATACGCAAATCGAGATGAAATATTTTGCAATTGAGAAAGCAAAGAAAATCACGAATACAAACAAGACAACTGCACTGATACCTCCGCTAAAGAAAGTTGATACGAGAAATGTTCTTATTCTCTCTCCTATAGCGACTGAATCTAAGTTTTTGACAACTTGACCAATCACATACTCGCCGAGGGGCGATACAATATTTTTAATAAAGAAATTCATCGCCCAGGGCAAAGTTGCTAGGGCAATAGAGGAGTAAAAAAGCCTCTGAACAATATTAGCTACTAAAGGATCGCCACTCCCATTAGAAGCTTGTATTTGGGCTTCTATGACCTTGTATAGGACAATACAGATTGCGAACGTTGTTGTTGCAAAAACAAAAACATTGGTAACTGTATTGATTATGCCAATATTAGGGATATCAAAAGTTGTTTTATTAGCTATTTTCATAGCACCCTCTAGCATATCACTACCCCAACTGCCTAGAAGTGTATCGATGGGGTGTAACACACTATCGACACTCTCTTTAACACCGTTAAAGATATTACCGACCGTATCGCCTACAGCTGACACACCATTACCAACTGCGTTTTTTATATCGTTGACTAAATCCACTATAAAATACCTCCGATTGTCCCAGTCAATTGCCATTTACTTAGTTTTTCGTTGTATTTCAATACAATGAAAACTATTTCTGAACTATCTATATTTTTTTTTGAATGCATTAAAGAAATACCAACGACTTCATAGCTTAAATCATTATCCCAATCTATTTCTTTCAAAATGTTATTAGTTTTTTCGCTGTTTTTAGATTCTTTTCGCCAATCAAAATACTCATAAGGAAAGTCATTACGTAAGATAACTTTGGTGTTTTGCTCTGTTTTATCAGTATCTAAAAGCCAAGTTCTTAGCCATTGGCTTTGATCATCATTTTGTTTAGAGATTGTCAGGCCTTTGTTACTGTCAACGACTACAGGATTAAAATTAAAACTAGTTTGTAAGCTACTGTAAAAGTCATCAGAAACGCTATCGTCAAATTTCGCCTTCAGGTTATTGATTAGCTTAGTTGATAACTCAATTGGACTTGTACCACCTGACCCCTCTTTCAATGCCTCCTTATTGATTTCTAAAACAGTCTCGTGATTATCGTAAGATTCATACCACGCTTTAAATGCCTCTGTCGCCTCCTTTGCTCGCTCCTTAGCACTTAACTTAACCAAATGGTCACTTGATCCATTAGAGGCCTTAGAATGGCTATAATGGCCATTTTGGCCATCCCCCCTTTTTTTCTCGCTGCTTTTTTTAGTTGCAGTTGCTGAAGGCGGTGTTGGATTGTTTTTATTTTTGAAATAAGTTAGGCCGCCAAAAACTAAGCATATGATAATTAAAACCACTATAACTGTATTTCTAAGGACTTGTCGACTTAGCTCAAGCTTTTTCACTCCTTCAGTCGGCTTAATACCTTTTGCTTCAATTTCTCGCTCTACTCGTTTCTGAAATATTGGCATGTTGCCGAAAAATTCTTTTAATTTGTTCATGTGTTTTTTCCTCCCAATATTTTTAAAAGCATATTTAAAAAGTATCCGTCAGGATACTTTTTTGTTTGTTTATCAAATTTATAAATATGGTGACTGATCATTCTTTTCTCCTGTATTTATTGTTTAAGTGCGTTCTCTTTTATTTTCTGCATTTCTTCCAGTTGTTCTGGAGTAGTTTCGTTTTTGTAATCAGGGTCGTACCAGTCTGGAGTTTTACTTCCAGGCGGTGCAGTTTTTGAACTGCCTGCATTATCAAATTTATCGTCTATCCAGTTTTGAGTGCTTTCTTTTTGGAAAGTAAATTCATAGCCTAAAAGCTGATTACCACGACGTCTTGACTTAATTTTATGGACTTTTAATCCCTTAAAAATCGAGGGGAGTTCATTAATTACTGGCTTTAAAACTCGATTATCAATATTTGATGCTTGATAACTACTAGGAATACTCAATAGAGACTTAAAATCTTCAAGACTAACTTTCCAAAAGCCTGTCTTACGATATTGTTTTAGGAAACGATAGACTGTTTTAGAGTAAACTGATTTGAGAGTTGCGAACTCAAAGAATTCAAATTGAGTCCAATTTCCAGTATCGATGTTTAGTTTGTTTAAGATGTACTCCATTTTTCTTGACACTTCAACTGTCACGCTTTGTGTCTCTAAGTCAACAGTGAACTCTTGAAATAATGGCATAGCCTTAAAGATATTGTTTTCAGTATGAAAATAAACCAATTGTGATAGTTTTTTAGATACTGAAATCATTGTATTGTTCCACCGTTCAGGCTTTTTTGGGTCGAAATTCACGTATTCACGCAAATCATAACTATCAAATTTAAGTTCTTTACAGCCCTCATCACGAACTTGTGTCAATATC
>JAFQXU010000005.1 GCA_017406805.1 Clostridia bacterium
TATCCCGCAAAACACAAACAGCGTAACCATTGGTTGCGTTAATCGTATGAGAATTTTTAATTCAAAAGTCGTGTTTATTGTAGGTGCAGAAGACGGAGAATTCCCAAAATCGCCGCCGGAATCCAAAATTTTTACCGAACCGGAAATTTCTCACATTCTTTCTTTGGGAATAGAGCTAAAAAACAGCGCCCAAAGTTTTGTTCAAAAAGAAAAATATTTGGCTTATTTAGCGCTGACGTCCGCCACGGAAAAGCTTTTTATTTCTTGGAACTCCTCGGGCGAAAAACTTCCTTCGGAAATAATCAAAGAAGTAATAGAAATCTTCCCGAAAACAAAAATTTTAAACAAAAAAATTATGCCGGAAGAAGAAATGATATGGTGCGAAAAATCCGCTTTTGAATGGTACGCACAAAACCACAAAAATCAATCTTCCACAGTAAAATGTTTGGAAAAATACTTTTTAAACAAAGAAAAAAACAAAGTTTTGCTAATAAAAAAAGCAGCAAAAAACGACCCTATTCACTTCGAAAATGCGCAAAATGCCGCCGATTTAATAGGAAAAAATTTAAAAATTTCTGCCTCGCAAATAGAAAAATTCTACAAATGCAGATTTGGCTACTTTTGCAGATATCTGCTGAATTTAAAAAACAACACCCCCGCTAAATTTGACAGTATTGCATACGGGAACATCGTGCATTTTATACTGGAAAAAATACTAAAAAAATTCCCGCAAAAGAAGCTTGCCACGCTTTCCGGCGAAAAAATAAAAGCCGAAATAGACCTTTTGACAAATGAATTTATAAACACAAAGCTCGGTATGCTAAAAAACAAATCAAAAAGATTTCTTTATACACTGGAAAAAACGAAAAAATCCGTATTTTATTTAATAAACCATTTTAAAGAAGAATTTAAGCAAACTTCTTTTTTGGTTTCAGATTTAGAGCTGGAAATTTCAAATAAAAGCAAAGTCAAACCACTGATTTTTTCCGCAAAAGACGGCACAAAAATAACGGTGGAAGGAAAAATCGACAGAGTGGACACCTTTGAAAATTCCGGCGAGTGCTATTTGCGCGTTATTGACTATAAAACAGGAGCTCAAAAATTCAAACTTTCCGATATAATCTATGGAATTAATATGCAAATGCTCATTTATCTTTTTTCACTGCAAAAAAATGGCGAAAAAAAATACGGCAAAGTCATTCCGGCAGGAGTGCTATATTTTAAAGCATTAAAGCCGGTGGGAGAATCTTTAAATCAAAGCGAAAAAGAAATTGAAAAAGCCAAAGCAGAAATTCAAAAAGAGCTCCAAATGAACGGACTTTTACTGGATAATATAAGCATAATAAAAGAAATGGAGCCGGACGGCAAAGGAATATTTATACCGGCAAAAATAAACGGCGACACACTAAGCAGCAACTCACTTGCAAACCTACAGGACATGGAAAATATATACACTCACATTAAAAAGATGATTTTAAATATGGCCGACACGCTAAAAAGCGGAGATATTTCGGAAAGTCCCGTGGCATGCGGAGATAAAAAATCTTGCGATTGGTGCGAATATTTTCCTGTTTGTTGCTACGAAAAAAATGAATTTACTGAAATCCCCACAAAATGCGACAACAAAAAATCACTTGAAATAATTGCAAACGAAGGCGGTGAATCAAACAATGAGCAATAAATGGACAGAAGATCAAAAAAACGCCATCAGGTCCACGGGCGGCACGGTTCTGGTGTCTGCTGCGGCGGGTTCGGGAAAAACGTCTGTGCTTGTTCAAAGGGTAATTGACGCCATAACAAACGAGACAAATCCCGCAGACATCACCGATTTTTTAATTGTAACTTTTACAAACATGGCAGCGCAAGAAATGAAAAACAGAATTTCTTCCAAGCTATCAAAAATGATTTTAAAAAATCCGCAAAACAGTAACCTTTTTCGCCAGCAAATGCTTTTGAAATCCGCTAAAATCGGAACTATAGACAGTTTTTGTTTAAACCTTGTAAAAGAAAATTTTTTTGCTTTAAATATTTCTCAAAATTTCAAAATTGCCGACGAAACAGAAATCAAAATTATAAAAGGCCAAGCGGCAGAGAGCACTCTTGGTTATTTTTATGAAGACAGCGGCAACAACTTTTTAAACCTTGTAAGCCTTTTAACAAACGAAAAAAACGATGGCGAACTCATTAAAATCATCGAACAAATATACGATTTCACCCGCTCTGTGCCTATGCCTAAAATATGGATGGATAAAATTCTTGATTTATATAAACCAAACGGAGAAAATGCGTCCAAATGGGAATCTTTGATGATAAGCCACGCCCTTAACACTGCAAACGCCTGCGAAAATATTCTTTTAAACTCCATAAAAACAATAGATAATTTTCCAAACATAAAAAATTCATACGAGCAAATTTTAAAAGATGACTTAAACAAAGTATGCGACCTTAAATACAAAGCCATTTCAAAAAATTACGACGGAATTTACACCGCACTACTTTCTTTTTCATTTTCTTCGCTCAAACAGGTTAAAAATCCCGAAAACAAAGCAATTAAAGACCAGGTAAAAGAAGCCAGAGACTACATTAAAAATTTAATTTGCAAATTAAAAAACTACATCTGCGCACCGCACAAAGAAAACGAAACCGCCCAAAAAGCCACTTATAATATGATTAAAACACTATTTGAAGTGGTAACTTACTATGAAAACGAAATTTTTAATTTAAAGCTTGAAAAAAACATTTTAAGCTTCAGCGATATTGAACACCTGACTATAAAACTGCTTACAAAAATCGAAAATGGTGAAATTAAAAAAAGCCAAATTGCCAGGGAGCTTTCTTTGCAATTTAAAGAAATAATGGTGGACGAATACCAAGACATAAACGAAATTCAAGACATGATTTTTAAAATGATAACCAAAAATGAAAACAACATCTTTATGGTTGGTGACGTTAAGCAAAGCATTTATAAATTCAGGCAATCTAAGCCCGAAATATTTATTAAAAAGAAAGACACATTCGGTGATTTTAACAGCGACAATCCCTCTTACCCCGCAAAAATAATTCTTAAAAAGAACTTTCGCAGTCAAAGCGGCGTTATTGACTTTATAAATTTTATTTTTGAAAATTTAATGTCCAAAAACTCGGCCGAAATAGAGTATAATCAAGAAGAAAAATTAGTCTGCGGTTTAAATCAGCCGGAAAATTCGGATGCGCAAAATCCTGTGGATTTAAAAATTATAAATTTAGACGGCAGCAAAGAAGATAAATACGTAACCGAAGCCAGAGTTATTGCAAAAACAATAGCCGAAATGGCATTTGGAAACTCTGCGGCAAAAAACAACTTTAAGTTTTCCGATTTTTGTATTTTGTTAAGAAGCGCAAACAAAAAAGCGCATATTTACGCCAAAGAACTTTTTAAATGCGGCATACCCTGCAAAGCAGAAATGGAAGAAAAATTTTTGTCCACAAAAGAAATAACTTCCATACTCTCGCTTTTGGAAATTATAAATAACCCCATTCAAGATATTCCGCTAATGGGCGCAATGATTAACCCCGTTTTTGATTTTACCATTGACGAAATAAGCGCCATAAGAGCGGGGGACACATCTGAACCCCTTTATTTTACAATTAAAAAAAGCGCAGAAAACGGCAATAAAAAATTTCTTGACTTCATAAACAAAATCAAGCATTACAGAAATATATCAAGCGGCTGCTCGTGCGATGAATTAATAGACTACATATACAAAGACATAAATTTTCCCGAAATTTTCAGCGCTATGGAAAAAGGAGAAACAAAAAAAGCAAATTTAATATACTTTATGGAATACGCAAAAAAATATGAAGCAAATTCCCACAACGGCCTTGGAGGATTTTTAAAATTTATAAGAAGCATTAAAGAAAAAGGCGGCGACCTAAGCCCCGCGCCAAGTTTTTTTGGTGATGACAACACTGTTAAAATAATGAGCATACACAAATCCAAAGGTCTTGAATTCCCCGTTTGCATTTTGGCAGACTGTTCCGGGCAATTTAATCAAGATAAAAACAGCGTGCTTATTCACAGCGAGCTTGGAATCGGAACAAAACTAAAAGATGAAGAAGCCTCCGTAAAGTACGATAATATAATAAGAAAATCCATATATTTACAAAACAAATCCGAATCCATTGGCGAAGAACTGCGCATACTCTACGTGGCGCTTACCAGAGCAAAGAAAAAACTTATTTTAATTACGTCTTTTGAAAATCCGCAAAAAAAACTTAAAAAATTTCTGGATTTATCGCTTTGCAACACAAAAAGCAATCCTTATATAATCAAAAACGCATCTTCATTTTCGCAGTGGATATTTTTATCCATAATGAAAAGCAGCATGAGAAACAAACTTTGCAACATACTTGGTTTACCGGAAGAAATCTCGGAAGAAAGCTACCCCAATTTAAACATAAATATCGATTTTATAGACGATTTTTCAGAAGAAACCGAGCCGACCGAAGAAAAATGCAACCAAACGCAAGAGGCGGCCGATAATTCCTTGCAAACAGACGAAAAGCTGCTGGAAAAATTTCAAAAAAGGTTTGATTTTATTAGGAGTTCCAAGCCAAAAGAAAATTTACCGCTAAAAATAGCAGCATCTAAACTTGCAAGCGGCGACAAATGGAAGGAATATATTGCATCATCTTGCCCGGCATTTTTGCTTGGCGAAAAAATGGCTCCCTCTTCCAGGGGGACCGCTATGCACAATTTTATGTGCTATTTAGATTTTAATAATGTTGCCAATTATGGAATTGATTACGAAATAAATTATCTTTATAAAAACAAATTTTTAAGCAAAGAAGAAGTCGAAAACCTAGACAGAAAGGCTCTTTTACAATTTACAAAATCGGATTTATTTAATCGAATTTTAAAAAGCGAAAAAGTTCTGCGTGAGCACAGATTTTCTGTCAGTTTGCCCGCAAAATACATATTTAAAGAAACAAACCAAACGGAAAACATAGTGGTTGAAGGTGCGCTGGACTGTGCATTTAAAGAAAACGGAAAATACATTATAGTAGACTACAAAACAGACAAAACAAACGACCTTTCACTTCTTTATGAAAAATATGCAAAACAGCTGGAAATATATAAATATGCACTTTCCGGCACAGAAGAAACAGATGTTTTTGAAACCGGAATATATTCTTTTTATATGGGAGATTATTTTTGCAAACACTAATTCATTGCTGATTCTACTGCCTCGCGCACATTTTTTGCGCCAATTATTTTTATTTTATATTTTGATAAATTACTCATCGATTTAAAATTATAGTAAGGAATAATGCATTTTTCAAAGCCCAAACGCTCGGCTTCTTGCACTCTGAGTTCACAATGCGGCACAGAACGAATTTCTCCTGCAAGACCAATTTCACCAAAAGCTATTACACTGTCATTTACCACAATGTCTTTTAAGCTGGAAACCAAAGTTATTGCCACAGAAAGATCCGCAGCGGGTTCATCAAGTTTAATCCCACCCACAACATTTACATATGCGTCCATTGAAGAAAAAAAGTACCCGCAACGTTTTTCTAAAACCGCTAAAATAAGCGACATACGATTATAGTCAAAACCCGTGGCCATTCTTCTTGGGTTGCCAAAATTTGTAGGTGTAACAAGACCTTGAACTTCTGTTAAAATCGGGCGAGAACCCTCCACAGTACACGCAACGCATATTCCGGGCACACCATGAGGCTTCCCGGAAAGAAGCATCTCAGAGGGATTTCCAACTTCTTTTAATCCCACGTTATCCATACGAAATACGCCTATTTCATTTGTAGAACCATGCCTATTTTTAACTGTTCGCAAAATTCTGTAAGACATTTGGCTGTCACCCTCAAAATAAAGCACAGCATCAACCATATGCTCCAAAACTTTCGGGCCAGCAATAGCTCCGTCTTTATTTACATGGCCTATTAAAATGGTTGTGATATCAAGTGATTTAGAAAGTTTTAAAAACACATTTGCACATTCTTTTACTTGTGATACGCTGCCCGGAAAAGTTGAAGAATCAGGATTAGACATTGTCTGTATGGAGTCAACGATTACCAAATCCGGGTGCGTAAATTCAATTTCAGAAGCTATTAAATTTATATTTGTTTCCGTTATTATATAAAGACTTTCGTTGCTTACTCCCAGGCGTGCAGCTCTCATCTTGATTTGCCGTTTAGATTCTTCACCGGAAATATAAAGTATTTTTAAATTTTTATCCAAATAACTGCAGATTTGAAGCAAAAGTGTGGATTTACCTATTCCCGGAGTTCCGCCCAAAAGAGAAATTGAACCTTTTACTATTCCCCCGCCAAAGACTCTGTCCAGCTCTTTAAAACCCGTGTGGTATCTTGTTTCGTCGTTTATATCAATGCTGTTTATCGAAACTTCCAACATATTTGAAGCCGTAATCTTTGGAAAAGATGATTTGTTTTTGGAAGACATTTCCCGTATTTCTTCAATCATTGTATTTCCGCCGCCGCAAGAAGGGCAAATTCCGTTCCATTTTGCAGATTCATAACCACACTGCGAACAAACAAAAACATTTTTTACTTTTTTCATGATTTTTATTTTCCTTTTCTTTTTATTATTCTCAGATAATTTTGATTATAAGAAAGTATCTGCACAAAATCAAGGATTATTAATAAAATAGTTTATTATTCCGCAGTAAATACTAAACGCCATTTTTGATTGATAGCTACTGCTTGATAATTTTTTTGCTTCTTCTTCATTAGATAAAAAACCACATTCCACTACAACAGCAGGAATTTGTGCTTTATTTAAAAGAAAAATTTTTTTGTTTGCGGGTTTTATCTCGCGGGTATTTTGCGACTGCAAAAAACCAACCACGGAATCTTTTATGCTAGAGGCTAATTTTTCGCTTTTTTGGTCATTTTTTGAATAAAATATTTGCGTACCGAAGTACTTTGGGTCGGGAAATTTATTTTGATGAACGCTTACAAATATCGTTTTGTTACTGCTATTTTTTTCTATTATTTGAGCACGGTTGTTTAAATCCGAACGCTTTTTTTCTCGCAGCGTTTCTGCGGAGTCGTCGTAAATTGCTTCGTCTTCTTCGCGCGTCATTACCACATCGTAACCTGCTGACGTCAAAAGATCCTTTAATTTCAGCGCTATTTTTAAGTTTATATCTTTTTCCACTATGCCCTCTTGCCCCACTGCGCCACCGTCTTCTCCGCCATGGCCCGGGTCCAAAACAATTTTATAGCCAGTTTCGGTTTCAGATTTGGAATTTATCTCACCATATGCTACAAAAGCAAGTGCCGAAGCCATAACAGCACTTAAAGCACACGTGATGTAAAATACATATTTACCTTTAAACTTATCAAAAATATTATTATAATTCAAAAAACTCACTCCTTAACAAATATTTATGATCAAAAAATAAATTTTAAAACTTTAATCTACTCAAATAATGTTTAATAGTATATAATCAAAAATAGTATTAATTTTTGAAAGGAGTTTTAAAATGAAAAAATTTAAAGACATTGCTTTACCAAAATACAACACTTTAGAAGAAATTTTAAATTCTGTTTCTCATGGAATCGGGTTTATTTTTTCTCTTGTAGCATTTATATTTTTAATGCAAAAACATCAAAACAATTTTAAAAATATGGTTATAATGAGTATTTACGGCTTTTCCCTTATGTTTTTATACCTATCGTCCACTTTATACCACAGTATATCTTCGGGGAAAACAAAAAATATTCTAAGAAAATTTGACCACTGCTCAATATTTTTGCTAATAGCCGGAACATATACACCTATTTGTACCATACTTATAAACAATACACTTTCATGGCTCGTTCTTTATGCTGTGTGGGCAGCAACATTAACCGGAATAGTTTTAAATATAATCAGCATAAATAAATTTGAAAAAATCTCACTTATTTTATACATAACAATGGGTTGGAGCATAATATTAATAGCAAAACCCGCATGGCAAAATCTTAGCTCCTTTCAGCTTAAATGGTTAATTTTGGGCGGTGTTTTTTATACTATCGGGGCTGCATTATATGTAATTGGGAAAAAGAAGAAATATATTCACAGCATATGGCATGTTTTTGTATTAATCGGAAGCATATGCCATTTTATAACAATATATTAAAAGGAGCAGTGAAGACTATGAAAAAAAACACAAACAAAAAATTATTATTAAAAATAATAATTATTATTTTAGGATTTTTATGCTTAAATAATGGTACCCTTTCTATGAAACCGGCTAAAAATTATAGTAATAAACAACATGGACACACAAAAATTTATCCTTTTATAATGAGTTCAAAATCAACCGAAACATACAATTGTTCTAAAAAACTTAATTACCACTCAGAACGTCACAATAAATTATCTTACCTAAATGAACCCACCATTGAAGAAACACAAAAAATGCTTTCTTTTTCCTCTGCTCTACAAAAAAAAGATCATGTTTATTTTTACGAAACCGAAAATTTTAAAATAATAGAAATTATAACCCCAACCGGAATTATAATTACCAAAAAAATTCCTAAAAAGCCAAAACCCGCTTATGGACTTTATAAAAATGACCCTTACAACGAATCCGACGAAGAGTGGGACAACAATACCTACGTTGACAAAAACCCATATCTTGTAGACATAAATAATTTATTTGAATTTTTCAGATGCATGGTAATTAACAACGAAAGTGACTTAAATGTTCCCCAAAACAAAAAATACTACGCGTTTTTATTAACATTCAGTCACGCTTTTTATCACAACTACCCTTCACCAGGGTATGCAATAAGAGTTTTGGATACAGACTGCTTAACAAAGCGTTTAAAAAATGTAAAAGAACAAATCTTGGCAAATCAATATTATAAAGAAGAAAGAGAAAAAATAGACTTAAAAATGATTATAATGGACAATCGCATAAAACTTAACAAACCGCTTGGTCTTTCTAAAGACGTTTGGTCAAAAAGGCAAAAAAATCTTAACTTTGTTATTTATGTAAAAAAAGAATTTCTGCAAAATCTGAGCCCCGAAGAGTGGGACGATATAATATTTTACATTCCTCTTAAAATGTTAAACCTAACTAATTAAAAAATTTTGGCCAAAACCATTTGTGCTTTCTTTTTCGGCGGCAAAGCGGATTATCTTTTACAAGAATCGTATCATCTCCTATAACTTCTATGTTTTCCCATTTTATAACTATATCGTCTTCACGGCCAAAAATCCCAAAAAATTTCAGCTTGCCATAAACTATAATCGAAACCAGCTTTGCGCATTTCATATCTATTTCAACATCATTAACACAGCCAATTCTGCAGCCGTCTTTTACGCTTATAACCTCTTTGTTTTTCATATCCACAATTCTGCAAAGCATTAATTTATTATCTCCTTTCTAAATTTCTAATTGACTAAATAATTTAAACATTTATAATTTATTACAGGTTAATTTTTATTTTGGGAGAAGAATACATGGAAAGTAGTTCATTAAAAATAAAACGTTATAATCCTCCGATTGATTTTGGGCTAAGCACAAAAGAAGTAAAAGAGCGAATTGCAGACGGATTGGTAAATGTAGATAAATCCGTATCCACAAAGCCAACTTCCAAGATAATTAAAGATAATGCTCTGACTTTGTTTAACCTTATAAATCTTATCTTGGCAGTTGCTGTTTTGTGTGTCGGTTCATATAGAAATCTTATGTTCATGGGAGTTGTAATATGCAATGCCGTAATTGGAATAATCCAAGAAATAAGAGCAAAAAAAACCATCGAACGGCTAAATTTAATTTCTTCCAGCCACGCGGTGGTCCTTAGAAACGGCAAAAAAAACAAAATTAAAATAGAAAAAGTCGTTCTGGACGATATAATTTTATTTGAACCCGGAAATCAAATAGTTGCAGATTCCGTAATAAAAAGCGGGAAATGCGAAGTAAACGAATCTTTATTAACTGGCGAGCCGGATTTGATTGTAAAAAGGCCTGGGGATATGCTGCTTTCAGGGAGTTACATTGTAAGCGGCAGTTGCACGGCACAAACTGAGCATGTAGGGAAAAACAATTATTCTTCCACTCTTTTAAAAGACCTTAAATACATCAAAAAAACCAAATCTGAAATAATGACCACGGTAAACAAGATAATTAAAATCATATCTCTGGCAATTATTCCAATCGGCGCACTCCTTTTTTACAGGCAGTTAACGTCCTCTGGGTACGACTACACTTCGGCAATAATAACCACCACGGCCGCCCTCACCGGCATGATACCGGAGGGACTGGTTCTACTTACAAGCACAATTTTAGCAGTGGGCGTAATTAAACTTTCCAAATACAAAGTTTTAGTGCAAGATATTTACTGCCTGGAAACCCTGGCAAGAGTAAACACACTTTGCTTGGACAAAACGGGAACAATCACCGAGGGAACCTTTGAAGTTCAAGAAATCGTACCGGAAAACAGCATAACCCGGGAAAAGTTAAAATCATCACTTAGCGCATTAACGTCAGTTTTAAACGACACCAACGAAACCTTTAAAGCCATTAAAAACTATGTGCCAACATGCAAAGAAAACTTAAAAGTTAAAGAAATAATCCCCTTTTCTTCCGAAAGAAAATGGTCCGGCGCGGAAATTGAAGGTAAAGGCACAATAATAATGGGCGCCGGCGAGTTTATATTTGGGAAAAATTATTCCAAAATAAAAAACAAAGTAAAAAGCTTTTCCGATGATTTCAGAATTTTAACCGTGGTTCATTCAGAAAACAAATTCCAAAATGGAAACATTCCGGAAGATATTAATCTGATAGGTTTTGTATTAATAAAAGACAAAATACGAATAAATGCGGAAAAAACACTAAACTTCTTTAAAAAACAAGGTGTAGACATTAAAGTTATTTCGGGAGATAACCCGGAAACAGTATCTAAAATTGCAAAAAGAGTAAATCTTAATAATCACGAATCGTATATTGATGTTTCCAAACTGAAAACAGACGAAGAAATACAAGAAGCCGCCAAAAAATATACTATTTTTGGAAGAGTAACACCTAATCAAAAACAGCAAATAATAAAAGCTTTAAAATCTGAGGGAAAAACCGTTGCAATGGTGGGTGACGGAGTAAATGACGTGCTTGCAATGAAAGAATCTGACTGCAGCGTGGCAATGGCCAGCGGAAGTGACATAACAAGAAATATATCTCACATAGTATTAATAAACTCCAATTTTTCCGCCATGCCTCATGCCGTGGCAGAAGGAAGAATAGCTATAAATAACATACAGCGTTCTTCTTCGCTGTTCTTAGTAAAAACGATTTACTCTTGCCTGCTTTCGCTACTGTTTTTGTTTATCCCGGCACCATACCCATTTATTCCAATACAAATGACTCTCATAAGCGCCATAACGATAGGAATACCTTCGTTTATACTGGCGTTAGAGCCAAACCGAGAACGCATAAAGGGAAACTTATTTAAAAATATAATAAGCAAAGCCCTTCCCGCAGCATTAACAGTAATATCCAGCCTGATTTTATGCGTTGCCGTTTATTTTCCGTTTCATTTATCTTACGAAAAATACTCAACTCTTGCGGTAATAATAACAGGATTTATAGGAACGGTACTGCTTTATAAAATCTCCGTACCATTAAACAGACTCAGAAAATCGCTTCTTTGGTTCGTTGCAATAAGTTTTATTGTGGGAATATTTAGATTTTCGGATTTATTCGTTTTAGAATTTAGTCCTGTGGTAATTTTGCTTTCAATTGCTTTAATTTTAATTTCAATAATTATTTATGATTATTTATCCAAAGTAAACTTAGAAAAAATCTTTAAAATTTCTAAAAAATAATTTTTGTTTGACTACATTTGGTAATTTGTGTAAAATGAAAACGAATAAAATTTAAAGGGGAATTTTTATGGAAAAGAAAAGTAAAATCAGCTTTGCGTTTTTGGTGGGAATAATTGCTTCTTTGGTAACAATTGCCTCCGTGATAGCTTCTGTTTTAATAATAATTGATAAAAAGAAAAAAAGAGAAGATAAAGAACTTGACGAATATTTGGAAACAAGCATATTATAAGAAAAAAGCCACATTTTATGTGGCTTTTAACACTTTTGCATATTAACCTTCATATATTGTATGTAACACTGGTTATTTCATTTTGTCGCATATAATTTTCTATTTCTTTAAAATTTTCACCCAAAGAAATAGAAGCTAATCTAACAGACTCTGGGTTATCCAAACTTATTTTGCCAAAAACTTTTAAAATAGAGCAATCCAACACATAAAGGCAAACTTTTTTTATTCCTGCGTTTTTAATTCTATTTATATTGGCGGAATCATTAATTGTTTTAAAAAATTCTTTTTTAACAAGCATACTTTTTTCGGTTGGATTTTCTGCCAAATATCTTTCAAAATTTTTAAAGATTCGGCATTCGTGTTCACTGCGCAAAGAACAATAAAAATCTTCCGTAAAATCAGAAAAAACAGCGCCAACTTTTAAAAACCCGTAACTTAAGAAACATAAAACCAATAAAAAAGAAAAAAATTTTTTCATAGATACCTCACCTTTCTTTTTTTAAAATTTGATATTTAAATTTTTTAAAAATAAACTATTAGACAATTATAAAAAACAAATATAAATTTGTCAATTTATATTTTTTATAAATAAAAAATTCCAAAAACAAAAAAACAAGAAAAAAAATTTTTATTTTTGTTGAAAAACATATAATTGTATGATATACTAAGTTGAAAACTTTTATATTACATAATTTGAAGTAAATTAAATCTAAAATAACAAAAAATTTAAAAGTGGAGGTTGTAATTGTAATGGGTTTCGAGTTCGATAATAATACGGAAGATGTAGTAAAAATAAAAGTAATTGGAGTCGGCGGTGGCGGCGGAAATGCCGTTAATCGAATGGTAGATTCAGGCGTAAAATGCGTTGAATTTATCTGCATAAATACAGATAGACAAGCTTTAATGCGCTCAAAAGCCGCTCAAAAAATTCAAATAGGTGAAAAAATTACAAAAGGAAAGGGCGCAGGTTCCAAACCGGAAATCGGTCAAAGAGCCGCAGAAGAAAGCCGCGACGAAATTATATCCGCTTTAAAAGGTGCAGATATGGTATTCATTACTGCAGGAATGGGCGGCGGAACCGGAACAGGTGCTGCACCGATAGTTGCAGGCATCGCCAGAGAAATGGGTATACTTACAATCGGTATAGTAACAAAACCATTTGGTTTTGAAGGTGCAAAAAGAATGGCACAAGCCGAATCAGGCATTGCCGAACTGAGAGATCAAGTGGATTCGCTTGTTGTAATACCAAATGAAAGATTAAAACTTGCAAGCCAACAAAGAATAACATTAATGAATGCATTTATTGTTGCTGACGATGTTTTAAGACAAGGCGTTCAAAGTATTTCTGATCTTATATTGTTACCAGGTCTTGTAAACCTTGACTTTGCTGACGTTACGGCAATCATGAAAGACGCCGGATACGCACACATGGGCGTTGGACGTGCTTCCGGTAAAGACAAAGCTGAAGAAGCTGCTAACATGGCAATTTCCAGTCCTCTGCTTGAAACCGCTATTAACGGCGCAAAAGGCGTTATTGTTAATATCACAGCATCTCCTGACATTGGACTTGACGAAATCGAAACAGCTTCCTCGCTTATTGCACAACAAGCCGACAAAGATGCAAACATCATTTGGGGTGCTGCATTTGACGAAAAAATGGACGATGAAATCAGCGTAACGGTAATTGCAACAGGATTTTCAACCAGAGAATCCTACATGCCAGCTCCAAAAAATACAACAACGTTACCATTTGGAAAAGTTGGAACCGGAAATCATTTTTCACCGGCCCCTGCAAATAATGACTCAGACTCAAATGATGATGACAGCTTTTATGACATAATGTCTATATTTAAAAACAGATAAAAACAGCTTAATATTTTTAATATAACCATGCGGCTAAAAGCCGCATGGTTATTTGTTTTTTTCAAAAAAATAAAAAACATGAATATCAAAATTTTAACAGTAACCAAAGTATGTATTCGATATAAAAAAAAGGTGTAAAATTTTACGCTATTAACAATTTCAACAATTTTTTCCACATAATTTATTTTTCATATGTGCATTAATTTTCATTCCACAAATAAATCAATTTTTCAACTTAAATTTAGATGAATTTTCAAAAAATATTGCATTAATAAAAATAGTAGATGCATAACATTTAAAAATAGATGTGACAAAACGGATTAAGCTTTCATAAAATATAATATGGGAAGTATAGATATTCCCATAAGGAGTGATAAAATGAACAGAAACTGCTGCAAACAAAACTCAAGATGTTTTTTAAAAAATTTACCCACTAATATATTTTGTAGAAATACTTTTAAAGGGCAAATCAAAAATGGAAACTTTATACCCGCAGAGCAGGAATCAACTTGCAGCTGTAGGGGTTAAAAATTTAATTACCGGTCGTTTTAAATGGCCGGTTCATTATTTTTAAGCTTTAAACTTTAGCCCTGTACTTGAAAGATTTTTCCATTACATATATAATACATGCATACTTAAAAATTCGTATTGCAAAAAAGAAAGGAACATACGATGAATTATTTAAATAAAAAAAGCATTACCGATATAAGCGTAAAAAACAAAATTGTTTTCTTGCGCTGCGACCTTAATGTGCCTTTAGATTCTAAACTTAATATTATTGACACTAAAAAAATTGATGAATCTTTAAAAACCATAAAATACCTAATAGAAAATAATTCAAAAATAATTATCTGTTCCCATCTTGGCAGGCCAACAAGCAAAAATGACAGCAAATTTTCATTAAAACCCATTGCAAATTATTTATCTAAAGTTCTGGGAAAAGAAATAAAACTTTTACCGGAAATCGAAGGAGAAAACACCAAAAAAACTATTGCCAAGCTTAATTTTGGCGATGTTTGCATGCTGGAAAATATTCGCTTTGATGAAAGAGAATGCGAAAACGACGAAAATTTTTCCAAATATCTTGCCTCTCTTGCAGACGTGTATATAAACGATGCTTTTGCGGTTTGCCACAGAGCGCATGCTTCAACGGTTGGCATAACGAAATACCTCCCCTCTGCTTGTGGCTTTTTGGTGGAAAAAGAAATAAAAATATTGGGCGGGGCTTTAAAATCTCCTAAAAGACCATTTGTTGCCATTCTGGGAGGAGCTAAAATATCAGACAAAATAGAAGTTATAAACAATTTGATGGAAAAAGTAGATGCCCTTATTATTGGCGGGGGAATGTCCTATACATTTACAAATGCCTTAGGGTATTCTGTGGGAGATTCAATTTGCGAAAAAGACAAAATAAGCCTGGCCAAAGACATAATGGCAAAAGCAAAAGAAAAAGGAGTTAAAATACTTTTGCCTTTGGACAATGTGGTGGGATTAAAATACAGCGCAGACACGGAATTTAAAACAGTTGATTCGGATAAAATTCCAAATGGTTGGACAGGTCTTGATATAGGGCCAAAAACAGTAAAACTTTTTTCGGAAACCATCTTAAAAGCAAAAACTATAATCTGGAACGGACCTTTGGGTGTGTATGAGTGGAAAAACTTTCAAAAAGGAACTGCCGGAATTGCAAGAGCCGTTGCAAACAGCAAAGCAACATCTATAATCGGCGGCGGAGATTCTGCTGCGGCAATTCAAAACTTAGGGTTTAAAGACAAAGTTACTCACATTTCCACCGGCGGAGGAGCAACCCTTAAATTTTTAGAAGGAAAATCCTTCCCGGCGCTTAAAGCAATTGACGAAAAATAAATAACTCTCCCCTTGATTTAACTTAAGGGGAATTTTTGCACAGAAAGAAGGAAGAACAAAATGAGCAAAATAATTGCAGCTAATTTTAAAATGAACCAAACGCCAAGCGAAACCATAAATTACGCTTCTAAATTTTTAAGCATAGAAAAAGATTTTAAATCCAAGGTTATATTTTGCCCGCCGTTTACTTCTATTTACTGCATGGCGGAAAAATTAAAAGGATCCACTGCAAAAATAGGCGGACAAAATTGCTACTTTAAAAACTCGGGAGCATTTACAGGGGAAATTTCTCCCAAAATGCTAAAAGATTCCGGCGCCGACTACGTTATTTTGGGCCACAGCGAACGCAAAACCTATTTTGATGAATCAAACGAGCTTATAGGGGAAAAAATCAAAGCAGCACTTGCAAATAATCTTCATATAATTTTTTGCGTTGGCGAAAACGAAAACGAACGCATGAAAAATATTCAAAATAGCGTAATTATAAATCAAATAAAAAACACTCTAAAAAATATAGAAAAAAACGAACTTAAAAACATAATTATAGCTTATGAACCCGTTTGGGCAATTGGCACGGGAAAAGCAATTTCGCCCAATCAAGCCGAAGAAATGTGCAAACTGATAAAAGATTTTATAGATAAGAATTACAACCACAGCCAAATAAAAGTCCTTTACGGGGGCTCCGTAAAAAGCAAAAACGCAAGGGATTTATTTAAAATGCCAAGTATCGACGGCGCACTTGTTGGCGGGGCGTCATTGGACGCTGAAGAATTTATGAAAATAATAAACGCAGCAGAAAATATTTAATTTTTAGTGGTGAATACTTATGGAAAAACGTGTTTTACTTATAATTTTGGACGGCTTTGGAATAAGCGATAATTCGGCCGGCAACGCCATAAAAATGGCAAACACGCCTTTTTTGGATAAGACTTTTAAAAATAATCCGTTTGCAATTTTAGAAGCTTCCGGATTAAAAGTCGGCTTGCCAAAAAACCAAATGGGCAATTCAGAAGTGGGACATACAAACATTGGCGCAGGCAGAGTAGTTTATCAAGATTTTACATACATTAACAAATGCATAGAAAATGGGAATTTTAATTTAAACCAAGAGATAAACTCCGTTTGTGATTACGTTATAAAAAATAATTCTGCCATGCATTTAATGGGGCTACTTTCTGACGGCGGAATACACAGTCATATAAATCACCTTTTTGCACTTATTGACCTTGCAAAAAGCAAAAGCGTACCCAAAATATATATTCACGCATGGTTGGACGGCCGTGATACTACCCCAAAATCTGCAGTAAAATATATAAGTGCCCTTGAAAAACATATATCAAACGATAATTCGGTTCAAATCGTGACTATCTGCGGAAGATACTACTCCATGGACCGCGACAAAAATTGGGAACGCACAATAAAAGCTTACAACTGCATGGCAAACGCAGAAGGCGAAAAAACAGATGATGCAAAAACCGCTATTGAAAAATTTTATAAAGAAAACATTACCGACGAATTCATTCCACCGTGTACCGTTCAAAAATACAAAGGAATAAACGAAAAAGACGGCATAATATGCTTTAATTTTAGGCCAGATAGAGCAAGGCAAATAACAAAACTATTTACCGAAAAAACAGATTTATTAAAAAACACAAAACTCATACTTATAAAAAAATACGCATGCATGACCGAGTACGATAAAAACCTAAAAAACGCTTCGGTTATTTTTAAACCGCGCGAAATTTCCAATACACTAAGCGAATACCTAGCCAAAAAAAATATTCATCAGCTAAAAATAGCAGAAACAGAAAAATACGCCCACGTAACGTTCTTTTTTAACGGCGGAATTGAAAAACCATATAAAAATGAAGACAGAATCATAGTAAATTCACCAAAAGTAAAAACATACGACTTAAAACCCGAAATGAGCGCAAACGAAGTAACCGAAAAAGTTATAGAAAACATAAAAAAGCAAAAATACGGGCTAATAGTGGTAAACTATGCAAACCCGGACATGGTGGGCCACACAGGAAACATAGATGCCGCAAAACGTGCTGTGGAAACAATTGACAACTGCGTTAAAAAAATAATAACCGAAATGGAAAAAACAAATGGGGTGTCAATTATTACGGCTGACCACGGAAATGCCGAAAAAATGCTTGATGAAAATTTAAATCCATTTACAGCACACACAACAAATCCCGTGCCCTTTTCCTTGGTCGGTATCGATTGCAAACTAAAAGAAAACGGCGCGCTTTGTGATATTGCGCCAACTATTCTGGAAATTTTAGGAATAGAAAAACCCTCCCAAATGGAAGGGCAAAGTTTAATTTTAAAATAAAGCTTTTAGCTGCTAAAAGCGTTAATTTTTATAGGTTTAAGTTTTTCGTCATAAGCAGTGTCAAAAATATCTATAAATTCTTTTTGGAATTTTTCAAACGTAGTTAAACTGGATTTTGTAAGATATTTATAAATTTTATCGTCTTTAATTTTTTTGAACTCCGGATATTTTTTTGAAAGTACTTTTATGTTTTTTTCAACAAATCTGCATATATCATTAAGATTTCTTACTCTATTTGGGAATTGCGATTTCATTTCTATAAAATTACGTGCTTGTTTAAGATAGTTATTTTCTGAGCCGCTAAGTTTGCTAACACGCTTTTCTTTTTTCAGTTTATCTATAATAACATTAAGAGATGTGGTTACATCTTTTGGGGTTTTATTATTGTGAAACAAATCAATATTGGCATTCATTAAAAATTCCCTTGAATTTTTAAAGTTTTCTTTAAGAAATTTAAGATTTTTACAAGTTAAAACCGCATATATAATTTGTTCTCTGTTTTTCTCAGAATTTATTTTTTCTTTTGGAACAACTTTGCTATACTGTTTCAGTGCTGAATTACAGTTTATAATAACGCTTGCTATTGATGTTGCGTATTTTCTGTCGTCTGGTGAAACACCTAAAATTTTATCCGGCACCATTGGTGCTTTGGGCACTTTAGGTGGTTTAATTAAATTAGAAATAAAACTATTAAGGCCTCTTAAATTTACTAGTTTTTCTAAAGATTCTGCCGAAACATTGTTTTTAAAATCTTCTGGTGTTTCAAAAACTTTTTTTAAATCGTTTTTCCTTGAAAAAATTAATTCTTCTAAATCTTCTTGATTTTCATGAGATTTTAAAAATGCGTTGCATTCAAAAATGTATTTTGCAATATTGGCGCTATAAACATCTTCTACACTGAGTTTAGAAATAAAACTATCAAGGCCTCTTAAATTTACTAGTTTTTTCAAACGCTCTTTCGAGACCTTGTTTTTAAAATCTTTTGATGTTTTAAAAACTTTTTTTAAGTCGTTTTTCTTTGCAAAAATCAATTCTTCTAAATCTTCTTGATTTTCATGAGATTTTAAAAATGCGTTGCATTCAAAAATGTATTTTGCAATATTGACACTATAAGCATCTTTTACACTGAGTTTAGAAATAAAATTCTCAAGGCCTCTTAAGTTTACAAATTTTCCCAGACGTTCTCTTGAAACATTGTTTTTAAAATCTTCAAATGTTTTAAAAACTGCTTTTAAATCTTCTTTCTTTTCAGAAATTAATTTTTCTAATTTTTCCTTGTTTTCATAATCTTTAAAAAACTTATTGCTTTCAAGAATATATTTTACAATATTGGAAACATAATTACCTGCCACCTTGATCATCCTTTCAGTTTAATATTTTATACATATATTATATATATTAAAAAAAGTATGTCAAGTTTGTTTATATAAAATATAAAAAATTAACTTTCTAAATGTCTCCCCATTAGCTCCGCCACTGTTTTTATAAGCAAAAAATTTTCTTTAGAAAAATCATTTTTTTCTTTTCCATCCAATACTATCAAACTGCCCATTACATCTCCGCCGGAAATAATTCCCACCACACACGCCGCTTCATTTTCCAAGCTCTCTAAAGGATAAATTTTTTTCGATTTTACTTCGCTTTTTAAAAAATGCTTTCTTTTGCTTATTAATTTTTTAATTTCTTCACTTATTTTTTTGCCCAAAAATTCCTTTTTAGAAGCTCCGCCAACTGCAACCACCTCATCACAATCAGAAATAATCACAGGCAAATTAATAGCTTTAGAAACTACATTTGCGTAGTTTTCCGCAAAAGAAGAAATCTCCGCCATAGAAGAATATTTTTTAAATATTATTTTTTCCGAAGAATCCGTGTAAATTTCCAGCGAATCCCCTTTGCTTATTCTCATAGTCTTGCGAATTTCTTTTGGAATTACCACTCTTCCAAGGTCATCCATTCTCCGCACTATTCCCGTAGCTTTCATTTTATACTCCTCCTAAGTATCAGTTTTTTCTTGATTTACCCAGTATTTAGTGTAATAAATTAAAACTTAATTATTCACATTTTTTAAAAAATATTTTTTATTGATACAAAGATATTTTTCATATATAATTATTATTGTAAGTTTTTTAGAGAGGATTTGATTTAAAATGAAAATAAAAGTTGACCAAGATATGTGCATCGGGTGCGGAATGTGTGTGGATATTTGCCCGGAAATTTTTAAATTAAATGCAGATGATAAATCCGAATGCACGGCAGATGAGATCCCGGAAAATTTAAAAGAAAAAGCAAAAGAATCTTGCGAAATCTGTCCGGTGGACGCAATATCGGAAGAATAACATCAAAAAATCAAGTGCCGCAAAGTCAAAATCAGGCTTTGCGGCTTTTTATTTTAGCAAAATTTATTGACAAGCTAAAATGTTTATGTTATAATATAATTGTGTTAAGATTATAATTATAGAAAGGTTTGATTATAACATGAATAAAAAAGTTAAAAATATACTGGGTTTAGCGGTATTTCTATTTTTAGCAGCTTTTTCGATTAATTCGGCTTCTGCTTACAAAGGCATATACGATGGCACAAGACGTTTTAAATGCGATAAAAACTTAACATCCGTTATTGTTACTGACGGCGTTACAAAAATTGGCAAACATGCTTTTAGTGGTTGCACAAATTTAGAATCAATTACAATTCCCAATAGCGTCAAACTCATTGGTAGTAGTGCTTTTCATGGTTGCAAAAATTTAACCTCGATTACACTATCAAATAATCTTACAAGTATTTACAGCAATACTTTTGAAGGTTGTAAAAATTTAAAATCAATTATAATTCCCAATAGCGTCAAAAGCATTGGCTATTTAGCTTTTGGTGATTGCACAAGTTTAGAATCAATTAAAATTCCTATTAGTGTCAAAAGCATTGACAACCATACTTTTCGTGGTTGCACAAGTTTAAAAAAGGTTACTATTCCTCAAAGATTTGAAAAGCAAATTGATCACATTTTCCCAGAGTGTAAAAATTTAAACATAACTTTTAAGATAATTTGGATTTCATACCTTATAAAAAATAAATGATACTAGCCGCCGGTGTTTGGCGGCTTTTTTTATCTTAAAGTATTTTTTTAAAATTTTTATTCATATAATTAACAAACTAAATTTTACGGGGGAACAGAGTTTGTTTATTATAAAAATAAAAAAAGAATTTTTTTTCGTGATGGCGGCTTTTTTAATGGTCGGGGTTTTTGGTTTAATATTTTTAAATAAAGGAAAAAATTCCGTTTATGCCCATGAAAATAAAAATTTCATAAAATATGCCGAGTTCGGACCCAGCTATGAAGCTCTGGAAAAAGCAATGAAAGAAGACATAAAATCACACAGCAATGAAATTAAAATTAATTGGATTGATGTTTTGGCTTACCTTGGGGCAAAATACGGAGGAAATTTTAAAAAATATAAAGAAAAAGACCTTACAGACATAACCGAAAAAATAAAATCAGGAGCTAACATTAACGACTTAACAAAAAATCTAAAAAACTATGGCTACTATCACGAAGTATATGAGGCTGTTTTAAAAGAATTTTTGGGAACATATAAAATTAAAAACAAAAACACGGATTCTTGGGAAGAAGCATACGGATTAAAGGCTTTTTCCCCAATAGCAAAAACTTTCCCGTTTTCACATTTTTCAGATTTTGGTGCATCAAGGTCTTACGGTTATGCAAGGCCACATCTGGGGCACGACATGATGGCGGCAACAGGCACCCCCGTTATAGCTGTGGAATCCGGCACTGTGGAAATAATGGGCTGGAATAAATACGGCGGCTGGCGAATAGGAATCAGAAGTTTTGACAAAAAAAGGTATTATTACTATGCGCACTTAAGGCAAAACAGACCATATCACGCAGATATCAAAGAAGGATCTACCATTAAAGCGGGCGACGTTATAGGTTACGTTGGCAGAACAGGTTACAGCACAAAAGAAAACGTAAACAACATAAACGAAAGCCATCTGCACTGGGGCATGGAGCTTATATTTGATGAATCGCAAAAAGAATGCGACAACGAAATTTGGATTGACCTTTACGCAATTACAAAACTTTTAGAAAAAAACAAATGCGCCGTAGTAAGAAACTCCGAAACTAAAGAATTTTACCGCGAACTGGACTTCAGCGAAGAAAACCTAGAAAAAAACAATTAAAACATTAAACGCTATATTGACTAATATACTGTTTTATAATATAATTATAATTATATTATAAAATTAAAAGAGGAATTTAAATGAAAAAATCATTTTCAATAATTTTAAGTTTTTTAATGATAGTTTGCGGTTTTAATTTAAATGTGTTCGCTACAAAGGATTATCAAGTACATGTTGCGGTTTTTTGTGACAACGAACAAAAAGCACAAGAGATGATTACTTTACTTTGCCGTGAAAAAGGTGTATTTAAGGCTACTGAAAAAAGAGTTCGTTTTACCGGCGAAAAAAATAATATACCAAATTCTACGGTTATTTATGATGATTATGATGATATTAATTACCATATAACATACCACTATTCACCGCACTTAGATAAAAATTTATTATCTAAATGTAGTAGTGCAACTATTTTATATGATATTTCTGATGAATCATTAAATCCTATAGTAAATACCGTAGACTTAGCATCAAATAAAAATATAAAAAATTTATTATCATTAAAAACACCATTAGTAAAATATATTAATAAATTACAATATAAAAATTGGTGGCTTTTGGGTAGTTCAGGGTGGTATAATTCACTGGGCTTTATTAGTTACGGAAAAGAAAAGTTACAAACGGATGAATATGCTATTCGGCGAGACCACATTAATAGATTTACATGCCAAACAGAAAAATATTTTAAAGTAGATAATAAATGGGAACGAGGCCATCCGGATATTTCTCGACCTGATTTTCATGAGTATAATTTATTTGGAATTGTTGGAAGTGCACGAAGAAGTATAATGGATGGTACGGTGTCTGGTAAATATAACCAAAATGAAAAAACATTTTCAAACAAAAATCTTTTATGTGGCAGCGCAGTAGCTGCAACAGCTGCTGCGTTTGTATATGGCGGATACAAACTGGTTAAACATTACATCACAGACAAAAATAATCAATAAAAATACCCTTATACGACAAAACAAAAATCGTATAAGAGTTTTAATTTGGTGGAGATAAGCGGGATCGAACCGCTGACCTCTTGAATGCCATTCAAGCGCTCTCCCAGCTGAGCTATACCCCCAAGATATTTAATTTATATATTTATTTTATATTATTAAATATCTTAAGTCAACCACTAAAATAATTTTTTAATTGTTTCTCTTGCTTCTTTCATAATTGAAAACGTCCCAAAAACTATTATTGTAGTGGATTTACCCGCTATTTTCACAGCGCTTTTTATTGCTTTTTCCACCGACCCCTCGGGAGTTACATTTGAATTATACTTTAAAGCCTGGTTCGTAATATCTTCAAGCGGCAACTTCCTTGGTGAATTTGGTTCTACTGTAAAAATTTTTTTAAAAGAAGGCGCAATTTCCTTTAGCATGTTTTCTGTGTCTTTATCTTTAAACATACCCGTTATACCGATTAAATCTGCTTTTTTAAAGTTATCCATTATAAACTCCTTTAATTTTTCAATCCCCGAAACATTATGCGAAGCGTCCAGAATAATTCTGGGAAACTCACTATGAACAATTTCTGTTCTGCATGGCAAATACACATTTTTAAAGCCGTTTATTACGCTTTTTTTGTCAATATGAAGCCCTTCTTTTACAATTGACAAAACCTTACAAACAGTGGATATATTTTCAATCTGATATTTTCCTAAAATATTCATATCCACCTTTAAATCTTTATATTCAAAATAAATTCCTTTTTCCAATGAAGTCTTTATATTTTTAAGTGAACTAGTTTCTGCCACAAAAACACTGCTGTTTAATTCTTCTGCAATTTTTTTTGCCATATCATAAACTTTTTTTTCTTGATTGGCGCTTATAACTACGGGGCAAAACGGTTTTATTATGCCAAGTTTTTCATTTGCAATTTTTTCTATACTGTCACCCAAAATTTGTGTATGGTCTTTTGAAATGGAAGTTATTACAGAACAAATTGGATTTTGTATTATATTTGTGGCATCCCATTTTCCGCCCATACCCGTTTCTACTATTACAATATCACAGTTTTCTTTTTTAAAATAGCAAAACGCTACAGCTGTTATTAATTCAAACTCGCTTATTGGGTCATCTTTAAAAACCTCATTATCAACTACCGGCTTCAAAGCACTTAGTATCTCGGAAAAATCTTTTTCCGGTATAAATTTTCCGTTTATCTGAATTTTTTCTCTAATATCATCTATTGCAGGCGAAATATACAACCCCGTTTTATATCCTGATTCTTTTAAAACTGATGCCAGCATAAAACTAACCGAGCCTTTGCCATTTGTTCCGGCTATATGTATGTAATTTATATTCTTGTGGGGGTCACCAACGAGTTCCATAAGCTTTGTAATACGTTCTAACCCGGGTTTTGTTTCAAAATTAGTTTTTGAATTTACAAAATTTATAGCTTCCTTATAATTCACATTTTTTACCTTCTTATTATTTTAAATTTTTGTTCTTCTCCACATGGCAAAACTTTACTTAAAAACAAACTATACAGGTCTGTACATGCGCACTCTTTTTGAAAAATCCTTTGCGCTTTGCCATCTAATTTTTTTATTTGAGAATATTCATACACAATCGGCAAACTTGCTGAATTTTTTGCTTTTTTTAAAATTTCTTGCCCTTTTTCGCCAAACCCCAGCACTTTTATGTACTGCGGAGAATTTTTTTGAAGTTCTTTTGTTATTCCAAGGTAAGAGGATAAAATTATCCTTTTTATTCTTGCCATTGTGTAGCGCTTTGTCTTAATTTTAAAAAGCATTTCCTCAAGCCCGCGGGAAGAATTTACGGCTTTTATTATACGATTTTCAATTCCTTCACTTATATCCGGCAAATTTAAAAAGCTTTCTTTGGTTAATCTTCTAAGGTGAGAAAGCACTGCTCTTTCGCCACTATACAAACTAGCCGTGTAATCCATCTGATTTGATATCACATCAAAAGATACTTTTGGAACACAGTTTTTTATGTTTAAATCTTTATTTTTTATAAGAGCTCGTATTTCCGTGGAAGAGGGGAATTTTCCTCTTTCTCTTTTTATGGTTATCGGCTTAATCTTCGACCCGGTTTTTCCCAGAGCATTTAAATATTCTACCGCTAAATTATTATTACTTCCGGGAAGAATTTTTGTCACGTCCAAATCCTCGCAAGCAAAACCAGCCGCTGTTTCTCTAGCTTTTGCAAAAGTCACGCCCAAATCCAGCTGCTCTTTTAAAACTTTAGAAAATTTTGGGTTTTTAATTGCTTCCAGGATTTTATTTAGTTTTTCTACGCTTCCGCATTCGCTGCCAAAAGCCAAAACATCAACGCAGCCCAAAGCATTTGCAATATCTACCGCTGCCACTGCGTATGTTTGTGCGTTAGACACCGCCCAAACAGTTGGTATTTCAACAACCAAATCCACACCAAGGCTCAAAGCCACCCCCGTGCGAGCTTTTTTGGATATTATTGCAGGTTCGCCACGCTGAACATAGTTACCGCTCATAATTGCTATTATATGATCATATCCCAGGGTTTTTAATTTATCTATCAAATATTTATGGCCATTATGAAAAGGGTTAAACTCACAAATTACAGCACATATTTTCATAATTACCCACTAAATATAATAAAGTAAAGATACAATAAGCCCACCCAGAGTTAATATTGAACATATTATAGCCATTATTTTTATAAAAAGACTTCTTCCTTTTCTTCTCATAATTAATTACCTCTAAACATAAATTTTTTTGTTAGGCATATTATATTATATAATTTTTTTTCATAATAGTAAATATGAGGTGTATAAAAACTATGAAAGATAACATTAAAACTCAAGAAA
>JAFQXU010000006.1 GCA_017406805.1 Clostridia bacterium
ACTTGTACTTTTAAGAAAAAATTTAAAATTATTAAGGACGTAAAAAGTCAAGAAAAAATAGAAATATTTAGTGATCATGCGTACGCTATTGTGGGCATTGACGATGCAAAAAAATATATTAGACTCATTAATCCTTGGAAAGTAGGGGGATTTGGCGGAAGAAAAGTAAAAAACAGCCCCAAAAGCCAAGAAGGCGGTCATATTGCCATGAGTTTTGATGATTTTAAAAAGAATGTTGATGATATTTCGTATACAACCGGGAAATAGTGTGCGCGTTGCGCAAAGTTTTAGCCCTCAGTTTTTTCTGAGGGCATTTGTTTTATTTATCTGTGTGGCCGTCTTTGCCGTATTTTTTTGAAATTGGGTCTTTAAATATAAAATTTTGTGGTGGTTGCAGTGTGAATACCATATAGCAAGCAAATATTCCGAATAACAATACAGTGCCTAAATATTCAAAAATAAAGTTCATTGGTGGCAGATGGATAAAATATATAAAAACAAATTGGCTGCAAATTATTGATATATAAAAAAGTATAATGTCAAAAACAAGAAAAGATTTTTTAAACACTGCCCTGCACGTGTAAAATATTAAAGGTATTAATATAATTATTGTAAGAAGGCTCAAGGATTTTGCGGGGAAGTAGTTTGGATTTTTGCCGTACACAAGTCCGTCGTACAGGCCCCAAAGCAGGCTTGGCGTAAGTGCAATTTTAATATGTTCCCACGTTGATTCGTTAACAGCCGCAAATAATGCCATAAATTTATTATGTCCGCTTATTTCATAAGCAAAATGCGCTAAGGTGCCGAGAATTGATATTATTATAATAGAATTCCACAAAGTATATTCCTCCTTTTTATATAAAATATTATATGATTATATAAAAGCATAAATGCAGGGTTGTTTACAAGCTTTAATAAAAAAATGTAACTACATATCAATTTATTAAATGATACATAATTACATTTCATATTTAAAATTTGTGATTTTCAAAAATTTTTTCTTATTTTTAGTTTTACTTCCTGTAAAATAAGTCAAAAAATGGCGGAGAGAGGGGGATTCGAACCCCCGAAGCCGCTTTAACGACTTACACGATTTCCAATCGTGCTCCTTAAGCCAGCTCGGACACCTCTCCGCAAAAACTTTACATAAATTATTTTAACATATATGAGAAAAAAATCAAGTGGGGTTTGCAAATTCTTTTGCAAAATTAATCTTGGCTTTACGCTTTAGTTTTAAAAGTCTTATACGGTTGTACCTTTGAATAAAAATAAAAGGAATATTTGCAATAATCGGGATTAGTGAAAAGATTACTGCGTAGTAAAAAGGGTTTATAACAAAAGAAATCACAAAATACATGCAGCAAATAACGTGATTCCACTCCGCTCTGCAAGTTTCCAAGATAAATCTGTCTATGTATTCTGGTGACAGTTTTGTAAGAGACTGCAAATTTTTTTTTGAAAAGCCGTTTTTTGCTACGTATTGTGGGAGCTTGTCCTTCCATTTTTTTATTTTTAAATTTTTAACGTAAAAATTTCCGCTCGCTTCCCATTTTCGTGGTACATATAAAAACTTTTTAGGAGAAAAAAACGCTTTATTTTTTATGCTTCTGCATGCAAACAGTACTATTAAATGCCAAAGAATAATCAGAAGCATATTTATTAGTATTATTTGTCCTGTGTTAATTGTTTTTAAAATCATAAATATTTATCGGCCTTTATTTTATATTTTTCATTGCCTCTTGGGCTTCTTTTAGTTTATTTTTTGCGTCAGAAATGAGCTGGTTTCTCTCGTCGGATAATTTTTTTGGCATGGCTTTTTTGTATATTTCAATTGCTTCCAAATAAATTTTATATGCATCAAGCATTTGGTTATAGTGGTCTTTAGATGAGTTTGGCACGTGCGGTTTTAGTTTTGTTTCAAGTCCATTATAAAAAGTTTTGAATCTGCTTGCGGTTTCTTCTAATTTTTGGGTTGATTCCACAGATCCGTTGTAGTTTGCCACTTGGTCCAAAAATTCATTAAGCAAATTATTAAAGTTGTCATTTTGAATTACTACTTCTTTAACGTATTCTGGCTGAGTAAACACTTTGGGTGAATTGTTTTGATATATAATTATACCAATAGTAGCTACAAAAATAAACGCAACAATAGAAACTATCCACTTTGTTTTTTTGGTAAAATTAAATTTCATTAATTTTCAGCTCCTTAAATTTGTCTTTTAATAAGTAACACTAATTATTGTATGTATAATATCATATTATTTAAAATTTTTCCACTAAAAAATAATAATATTAAAAAAAATCTTATAAATTAATTATTAACAATATAGCAAATAATTATAACGTTAATTTTTTTCTTGACGTTTTTTTAAAATTATGCTAAACTGATATGCAGTAATAAATGCGCCCGTAGCTCAGCTGGATAGAGTGTTTGGCTACGAACCAAAAGGTCGGGGGTTCGAATCCCTCCGGGCGTACCAGATATAATTTTTATGTAGATACGTTTCGTTCTGGGAAACGTTATTTTATTTAGCGTTTTTTAGATTAACAATTTGTTATAAATCACCTATTTTTTTGAGAAGGATTTTTTATTTATTATGAAAAACAGAACATTAGCGGCTATAACAATAACTTCTTTAGCAGTTTTAGGAAGTGCTGCAATAGCTTTTAGCATCTTGTCACATTCATCAAGCTCATCAAAATCATCACATGAAGCACAAACTTATTTAAGTGCTGACCCAAAACAAATACAAAATGCTGCACTTAATGATGAAGAAGCACAAACTTATTTAAGTGTTTACCCAAAACAAATACAAAACGCTGTACTTAATGATGAATATGAAAAAGATTTATCTAAAAAAATGCGTAAAGAGTCTGATGTTATATTCAAAAATTTATCTAATATAGAAAAAGAAGCGATTAAGAATTATACCGGTAGTAATAGTGTGTCGAGCTATTTACATGGCTTCAATTTTGGCGAAGAATTAAATAAAACCTATGCAAATTATGCTAATTTAATTTCTAATCTAATAAGTAAAAATAGTTTAAAAGAAGATATTCGGTTATATCGAGGCAGCTCGGTGGAATGCTTAAATGATTTGATTTCAAATGATGGTATTATTGATGCTTTTTTGAACGCCAATAGTGAACAAGATGTAAATCATATTGTAAGCAGTTTAAACGAAAAATTTTTTATTATTAGAAATAGATTTACTTCTACGAGTACGTCTTTTTGGAAAGCAGCACGCTTTGTTCACTGTAATAATAAAGAAAGATTTAGAGATAGTAAAAATGGTGTTGGTGTATTTTTTATGATAACCGCTAAAAAAGGGGTAAATTATTTGCCGTTGATGCATCATTCTTTATGTTATAGGGAAAATGAAGTTTTGTTAGATAGGAATGTAAAGCTAAAAATTAAAAGTGCAATGTTTAAAATAGAACGTGATCCTGATAAAATGATTTTTATTGGCCGTGAAAAAGTTTTGTTTTTAGAGTGTGAAACGGTTGCGACTTCTAAGCAAATATGTTCTTTTTAGAGTAGTTTTTTAATTACCTTTAACAGTCACGGTAAAGCGATTTATTGTACTCCGCATGGAAAAAGGTATCACTATGACCCAGATTGCGGCGGAAAAAATTCAAGGCAAACAACATGGGAACATGCAAAATCTATTGGTTTGACTCCATGTAAGAAATGCGTACATTAAAAAAGAATTTAAAGCTCGGCTTTATGATGCCGGGCTTTATTTTTTTGTTTAATTAAATTGCATAAATTTTGAACTAATAAAACAGTTTTTTATGGGGAAAATAATCGTATTGTTTATATTTGGTTAAATATTGTTGTGAGGTATTAAAAAATGAAAAAATATATTAAAAAAGCTTATTTCCCCAAGTTCTTAGCGGCGGTTTTAATTAGTATTTTGATTTTTTTTCTTAATAGTAGCAACTTTTTCGCTTTAGATGATTATTTTTCTCTTTGTGATGTTTCGGTGCAGTCAAAATCTGAAAGCGCCGAGGTTTTTCATTTGGGTTTTGAAGAAAATAAAATTACATTAAACGCAGAATTTCATAAGCCAGGTGATTATATTACCTATAAAATAAAAATAAAAAATGATCAGGGTAGTAATTATATAATTAAATCGGTAAATAGTCAGAACGATAATGAATATGTAAAGTACGAACACGATAAATATGAAAATATAAAAATTAATTCAGGGGAAGAAAAAGAGTTTTTATTTACAGCAAAATATTTTAATGGGCTAAATGATATTTCAAAAAGGAATCAGTCGTTTTACTCTGAGTTTGTTTTTTCTTTGGAAGATGAAAGCGGTAATAAATTCGAAGAAAGCATATCGGTAAACGAGCCTAAGAATAACCCCCTTACCGGTGATAATATTAATAAGTATGCTTTAGCTTTTTTGATTTCTTTTGTGATGCTGGTTGTATTTTTTATATACTTTTTTAAAAAGTCAAAAAGTAAACGCCATAAAAAAGGAAGTGGCAAAAAATTCATTTGGATTTTTTTGATTTTGGCTTTAAATTTATTTTTGTTTGTTTCAAAAGCCGCAGACCCAAAAATGTTTAAAGTATCTACGGAAAATCACATCGATTTAAAAGACAAACTTGTTGTTACCTATAATATAGATGAAAATTCAGAAAAAATAACTGTAAATTACGGAGAAAATTTAAATTTAGATAATCCTATAAAAAGCGGCTATAAATTTGAAAATTGGCTTTTTGATGACGGAACGATTTTTGATACTTCCAAACCTGTTTTAGACGACATAAGTATTACCGCTAATTTTCGTCCAAGCAAAAAAGCAAAATTCAAAAGCGGGCCGACGGTTAATAAAAAAATGAAAGAGTTGGCAGGGAATAGTGGGGCGAACAAAGATAGTGATGATTTTAATATTTTAAAAATAAAAAAAGCGGACGATATTTCAGATGAATATATGTCTGATGAAAACATAGTTTCGTCAGATGATTCGGATTACAAAATATATATTTATTTGAGCGATGGAGTAATGTATTATTACAGTCAAGCCGAGGAACTATATTTAAATCAAAACAGTTCTTATATGTTTAATCATTTAAAAAATGTGGGAGAAATAGACACCGAATTTTTTAATACTTCCGAAGTAACTAACATGGAGCTTATGTTTTATGAGTGCAATAGCTTAAAATCACTTAATTTGAATAATTTCAATACAAAAAATGTAGAAAAAATGAGATCTCTTTTTAGCAGCTGTAAAAGTATAGAAAAACTTGATTTGAGTAGTTTTGATACAAAAAATGTCACCGATATGTCGAGCATGTTTAATAAATGCTCTTCGCTACGAGAGATAAATATTAGTGGTTTTAACACTGAAAAAGTAACAGATATGAACCGTATGTTCAGCAGTTGCGAAAGTGTTGAAAATCTTGATTTATCTAATTTTAACACTCGTAGCGTCAGAACCATGGAAAAAATGTTTGATAATATGTACAGTGTAAAAAGTATAAACTTTAGCGATAATTTTGGCACAGAAAATGTCAGCAGTATGCTTTGCATGTTTCGAAATTGTTATAGTTTGGAGTCGGTTGATTTGTCCGGGTTTGGTACGAGCAGTGTAATGACTATGGAACAAATGTTTTACTGTTGTCATAGCTTGATTTCGATTAATTTTGGTGAATTTACGACCCCTCAGCTGACGAATACAAATTCTATGTTTAGTAAATGCGAAAGCATAAAAAGTTTGGATCTAAGTAGTTTTAATACGAGTGCAGTTACGAGCATGAAATATATGTTTAATGAATGCTTGTCGCTTGAATTTTTGAATTTAAGTGGTTTTAATACGGAAAACGTAACGGATATGAACCATATGTTTAGCAGCTGTGAAAAATTGCAGACTTTGAATTTGTCCAATTTTAACACGAGACGTGTAGAAAATATGGAGAAAATGTTTGACAATATGTATGAATTACAAACAGTGAATGTGAGTAGCTTTGATACCGGTAATGTTATTAATATGAAAGCGATGTTTCGTAATTGTGTGAGCCTTGTGGTTTTGGATTTGTTTTGTTTTGATACACATAACGTAGAAAATATGCAAAGTATGTTCGAGGTTGAGAGCGGTAAATTCCCCGGAAGAAATTCTACTTTAACTACAATTTATGCCGGCGATAAATTTACAACGGAAAGCGTTGTTAACGGAAGTGGCATGTTTAAAAATGATGTGAACCTTGTTGGTGGTAAGGGGACTGTGTATAGCGGTGCACATTTTAACCATATATATGCACGAATTGACGGGGGAGAAACTAGCCCCGGGTATTTTAGCAGTAAAGAAGTATAATAAAAAACACGCTAGATTCTTTGTTGATTTATAAACGGATATCTAACGTGTTTTATTATTATTTAATTTCGTAGAGTGAGTTTAGATTATTCCTTTACGTCTTTTTAAGTCGTTGTACCATACTGCATTGTTACGCATGAGGTTCAAAGATGATACGAGACGCATAATACTAGTAACTTTAATATTAGTTTCTTTGCCGTCTGTGGTGTGCAAATGCACTTGTTTACTAAGTTCGTTGTTCATTTTCAACAATTGAGTTTCAGGCATGAGGCTAATTATTTTATCCCACTCATTAATATCAGACTCGTGTATAGCTTCATTACGATTTTTCAAAATAATTGCAATGCCAGGAGTTTTTAGATCTTTATTAATATTGATTAGAACATCATAAAAATTAAGTGCCGCTTCTATGAAGTCGTCCAGGCCTCTAATGACGTTATCTTTGCTTTTGTTATCATTAATGAACTTTATAATAGCGTTGTAATATTTATCAATGCGACTTTTTGCCTCCTTTTCACTCATTTTGCTGGTGTTTAATGTAAATGGCATAGATACCACTCCTTGTAAAAAAATTAAGCTTAATTTTTATGCATTATATTTAAAATTGCAAATTTAAAAAGCTTAAATATATTGTATACACATAATATACGTTTGTCAAGTGTTTTTTAAAATAAATTATTGAGTTATTTTAATGTTTGTGATAAAATAAACTTATCACAAAACTGCGAAAGTAGTTCAGGGGTAGAACGTCAGCTTCCCAAGCTGGATGTCGCGGGTTCAAATCCCGTCTTTCGCTCCATAAGTTGATATATTTTTAATATAATTTTAGCCCTCAGTATTTCTGAGGGCTTTTTAAAGTTAGTCTTTATATATTTTAACGGCATCAATATATTCTTTATTGTTTTCATATATTTTCTGAATGTCGTTTCTGATTTCTAATATACTATGTAAAAGTCCATAATTCTCGCCCCATTTGACCCATTCTGAATAAGAAAACCATGATTTTAAGCCTGTTTTTAATTTTTCGTAATTATCAGGGAGTTTATCAATGCACCATGATTTACCAAAATGTTTAAAGTTTAGGCTATATCCTTCAAACGGCATAGAGGAAATGAGGTCACCTTCGCGCCATACTCTTATAGTTTTTTCATGGAGTTTTTTAGTGTTTTGGTTTATTAACGAATATTTGTAAGCATCATTTGAAAGAACTCTAGGTGAGCAAAATGTTATAAGACTAATATTTTTATCCTTGAAATCGTTATTGGTTGCGGTATCCAGTGCTGCAAGTGTTGCTAATGCTCCACCAAGGCTGTGACCAGTAAAAATTATTTTTGCGTCTTTATGATTTTTAACAAGTTCAGTAAGTTCTTTTTTTAGTTTTTCTTTAAAAAAATTGTAGGCTTTCAAAAATCCGCCGTGAACTCCTTTGTTATTTAAAAAGCTGCATTTTTGTTTTGGAAATTCAATGTCTGTTTTAATGTCATCGTATCCATGAGTTCCGCGAAATGTTACAAATATGGTGTTTTCTTTTTCATCGTAATTTATGTAACCCGCATTTTCACCTTTTTTGTTTTCTAGCCATGTTCCGTTGTAATTATGACTTGTTGTATTTTTACTGAACACATTGAGACTATATTCAGAGCATTTGTTTACTGTGTTTATTATATCTTTATTGTATCTATAAATTAATTTACTATATGGTTCTGGTTTTTCTATTTTTTTGATTTCAGAAATAACATCTAAAATGTCCTTTGATACATCTCTAAAATCTTTTAAAGTATCTATATGTTCTATGCGAAAACTTATATTTGTAACAGATTTACTTAGTTTATCGTTTTTATCTACTTGTTCTGACGATTTTACTGCGGTTATAGTTTTTATCAAACAGTCTTTAAGGGCATTTGAAGCATTTCCTTCCGGGGAAATGGTTACGTTATCGCTGTACTCTTTTATTGAATCTAAGGTAATGGCTAAAATTTCACCATAATAATTTATTACATTTTCGCTTGTTTTAATATTATTTTTTTCATATTCTTCAAGTGCTTTTTTTATACGTGGATCGTCTAAATTTTCTATAATATAATATATATTTTTTTCATCAATTGAAAAAAAGTTTTTAATTTTTTGCAGTGCACTTGAAAAAATACTAATTACGGTATCTTTAAATTCCGATAGTGTGCTTTGTTCATCTGAATTGGTTTGATTGATTATGGTGTTTGTACTAATATTGTCTAAATTGTTATTACTTTCTGCGGAAAAGCATATTCCTGAAGTAAGCGAAAATATAATTAGCGATGCAATAATTTTATTTAATCTTTTTAGTAAATCGTTCATGTTTTTCTCCTTTGAAAATCTATTATATAGCGTTTTGCTCTAAATCTCAATTGTTTATTAAAATATGATTTTAAATTTTTTATTTGTTAACGATTACACCGCGGGTCGTTATCAGATAAATTTTTTATTTCTTTGTTTTTTTGACTTATCATGGATTGAGTTGCCGAAATTTTTGAATCTATTTCTTTTGATGCATTTTTGTATATTAAAGCAACAATTCCACCTAAAATAAACAATATAAATCCAGTAAAACCTAACTTTGGTATGGTAAAAAGTATTAATACGGACAAAAAAACTGTTAAGAAAAATATACAATCATATTTGCTTTCTTTCTTTTCAAGAGAAGACAATTCATCTTTATAAGATTTTTTTTGGGCGATAAGATTTTTTCTTGCTTCATCTAAATTAGCCAAAGTTTTTTGATTGAGTTCTTGGTAATTTTGAAGCTCTTCCGGTGTTGCAAATCTTGTGGCAAGTGAATACTCTTTATAAGATTCCAGTGGAATAATTTGGTGTTTTAAATCTTGAATATTTGTTACGCATAATTTGCACATGAGTTTTCCTATGTAAGCTTGCGAACAATGGGGGTTTATATCCAGCACTCTTTCAAAATATTTTTCGGCATTAATAAAGCTGTGATCTTCTATAAATAGAAAAGCCCTTTCAATAAGTGATTTTTCATTTGCCAATCCATTTAAAGATATATTCCCGTTATGCTCTACTAAAATTTTATCTTTTACAATTTTTGAGCCGCAATAACTGCAAAATCCGGTATCCTTATCTTTATCCAGTTCAATATCTCCTCCGCAAGACGGACATGATGCTTTGATAAACTTCATCTTTATTTTCTCCTTTTTATTTTAGTAGCTGTTAATTTTTAATTGCTTGGTTTGCGGGGCTAAGTAAAGTTTTTATCAGTGGTACTATTTCATCTTTATAAATGACTAAGTTTTTAGTTATATTTATATTGTATAATATTATTGTTAAATTGTCAAGTGATTTAAATTAAATAAAATAAAAACAAAATGAGGCAAATTTATTTTTGTCGCAGATAGAAAGTCGTTGCTAATTATAAAGCGCACTTGATATTTATACTCTTTGTATTACAAATCTAAAACATTTTCGGTATATGTAATAATAGGTTTACTTCCTTAAAATTCTAAAAATTTTAAGCACATAAAAACAGCCCTTTGTATACCAATTTTTTGATATACAAAAAGCTTGTCTTTTAGTACCTTTATGGTACCGGTGGCCGGACTTGAACCGGCACGGTATTGCTACCGAGGGATTTTAAGTCCCTTGCGTCTACCTATTCCGCCACACCGGCAAACAATGGAGCTTACAATATTAATTTTAAGCTGTGCAAGGGGAAAAGTCAAGAATAAATTTTAAAAGTTATAAAGTCACTTATTGAAATTTTATGTTGTTATAGTTTTACTACTATTTTTTTGTCGGAAAAAAAGAAAGACGGTTTATAAATCAATTTTAAATTTTTATCTCCTTTTGGAATTTCAAAAAGTAAAGAACCTGATATTTCCCCGCCAGGGACTAGCGTTTTAGATTCAAGTCCGTCATCGTCATGACTCCAAATGCTATAATCATTTAAAACCCCATTACTGTCTTGAACATAAAAATTATAATTATCTACAGATATATCAGAATCGGATTGATTTTTGATTTTTATTGTTATTTTTATGAATTCTTTTTCCGATTTAGCTTTTTTATATTCACCAACATTATAATTTCTTTGTATGTTTGTGATGGATATTTCTTTTCCGTCAAAACTTATAATGTCTCCCACTTTAAATTCGGTTTCTTTGTCCGCTTTAGAGTCAATTGCTGAATTATCAGAGGCTGTTTTTCCGATTTTTTTAGCAGTATTGTCATTATATTTACCAATTACACTTAAAAATATTATTCCTGCAATTAATTTACTAATTACACTTAAAATTATTATTCCTGCAATTAACCAAAACCACCACTTTTTTAAAAATTCAAAATTTGTTTTATTAGATTTGTTGTTAGTATTTTCCATAATCTTCTCCTGGCTTTTTATTTATAAATTTGTGGGCGAGCATTTAAATCTTTTTATATTTATATTATAACTTATTTTTAATTAATAGTCAATATATTTTTTAAAAACGAAAAACCCCCAAAAACGGGGGCGTGGTGGATTGCAAATTATTTTATGGTATGGAGTCTGTCAAGTTCGGATAAATAATTTGCCGTGTAGTTTAAATTTAAAACTTTGTTTAAATTATCAAGCGCTTTTTCGTAGTTTTTTTCTGTGTTTTGAATGCTGTAATAAGAGCAACTATCCAAAAATTTAGTAAAGATATGCTCTGTTTTGGTTTTATTTTCATTTTCTAAAGTATCATTAAATAAAGTTTGAAGCTCATAACGCGCATTGGATTTTGTGGTATTAATGTTTTCAAACAAAGTTTTTAGCTGCTCTTTTTGTGAGCCTGTGAATTTGTCCCACATAGGGTTGGTTTCGTTTGTGGTTTCGCTAAATCCTGAGGCTAGAGCATTGTATTTATCTATTATAAATGTTAGAGTATCTGACCCAATTTTTGAAAAAGATGTACCTGTATTATTAGAAAGATTTATTTTTGCGTATTTATCGATTCCGACTTTTAGATTTGTAATTGATGAATCTGTTCTTTTTATATTTTTAAGAACCCATTTGTCTTTATTTTTAATAATTGGGTTGTCATCACCAGGTAGTGGCTTTATTTTATTATTTTTGGAATTTTTATCTATTTTTGTAAGACAGATATTTAAGAAAAGATATTTTTTTGTTGAAATAACAGTTGGTATGCTTATGGTAGTTTCAACTCCTAGCTTTTCTAAAATATTAGAAAAATCTTTTTCAACTACTCCCAAAGCTTCTTCGCAAGAATCGGAAAGATAATTATTTTTGTTTTTGGATAGTTTTTGAATCAAATCTTTAAACTTGTTTTTTATGCTGTTTTCGCCCAATAATTTATCTCCACTCATAGGTATTTGAAGTTTTATGGTTATATCTTCCGAGTTATCAAATTTTGCTTCGCTTTCGCTTTGCTCATAGCTAATGTTAAAAGAAGTTGTTCCCACTACAGGAAGATCAAAATATGCCTGCCCGGATACGGAGCTTACGTCTGAAGTATGGGTTGTTTTAAAGTTTGGATTTCTTTTAAATAAATTTTTGGAAAACGTTTGCATTTTAGAAAGATTTTCGATTTCGCCGTACAGAACATTAAATAGTTTTAAAGCGGCTTCACTTTTACAGTAATCACGTAGTTTAGCAGCGGTAGCAATTGCAGTTTTTAAAATTTCTAGTCTTCCTCTTTTTAAGTTTGCGATTTTTCCAAGCCAGCCGAGTTCTATTTTTTCTTTTAAGTTTCGTGCGTATAGCTTTTCTTTTTTAGATAAAGAATCATCGGACAAAATATATAGGGAAGAGTTATACTGTTTAAGGTCTCCAATCATATTGGAAACAAGCATCGAAAGCGCCTTTTCGTTTGTTTCTTCGCTGTTTGTTTCGTCTTCAAAGTAGCTTTTTAGAATTTCTTCGGTTTCTGTGTATTTTTTTATTTTTTCTTGTTTTAAAAATTTAGATATTTCAGATGAATTTTCTGCGTATTTAGAAGGGCTGCAGTCTTTTTTAATCAGTTTTATGTATGAATGCCTCATAGAAGTGCTGATTGTTTGAGCTTCAATTTTTACTTCCATTCCAATTGAAGCTAAGCAAGAGGCATCGGCATTTAGGCTGCATGCAGATGATGTGGAAGATTGAGAATCTGCATAGGCTGAAGAAGTTATATCTGGTAGTTTGAGATTAATGTTTTGCGGAATTATATTAGAAATTTTAAGGTAGCTGCTTATTGAGTTTTGCATATTGGAAAGAAGTTGTTTTTCGGCTTTTTTCATATCGTCTCTGGATTTGGTTATTTTTTTAATTTCCGGCTCGCGCAATTCTACGGAGCTGATTTTGCCGTCCTTTGCGTAAGAATCCAAAAATTGCTCCAATGAATAGAAAATTAACGTTCTGGTTGTGCCAAGACTGTACCCCACAGATGCTGAAAGATATTTTGCAAATCCTGCTCCAACGGAAATTTTAATATTTCCCGAATTGTCTATTTTATAAAATGCTTTTTCACCTGAACCTTCATTATTTGAAACGTTTACTGAAACTCCAATGTTAACACCGCCGGTTGTAGTGCCCGTGTTAACATTTCCTGATTGTGAAGTGCTTTGTGAGCCCATTGTGCTTTCCACTTTTTCTCGGTTTCCTTTTAGCACGTCGCTTGCTACTTTTCGGGATATTAAAACCTGATATGCATCTTTAACTGATGATATAAATTTATAAAATAAGTTGTTTTTTGGGATTGAGCTTTCTATTTCTATTAATTTTTTTATGCTTGTAAGTCTTTTTAGTAAGTTAAATCGTTTTGTGTCCTGCGAATCGTTTGACGACTTAATGTAGTTTATGGTGCTTTCGATACATTCTTTTAAAAGCGGGTTTTTAACTATACTTTCGTTTAGTGATGACTTATCGTCGATAAATATTGAAGTTTTGTTGCTTAAAATAAATTCAAGACCTTCTTTTAACGCTATATCAAGATTTTCTTTTTCAAATAAATCTAAGGTTAGGTTATCATTTTTTTTAAGGTAAAATCCTTTTTCTTTTAAAATCTCGTATGAATCATTTTTAATAGGCGCGGTTTTGCCGGATTCGGGAAGATTTTTTGTGTCACCGGTGTCTTTGGATGGGGCAGCTTTTGCGGAGAAAATCAGCAAACACATAATGCTGCTGCATAAGAGATATTTAAAGTATTTTTGATTGCGCATAATGAACCACTCCTATATCATTATAAATTTGATAAATATAAAAATTTATCTTCCAAGTATTATACTTGAAAAAATATTCAAATTCAACATATAAAATAGATATATTTATTCTTAATAGGCAAAAAGTTAATTTATAGCTTTTTTTAAGGTGCAAAAACATGGATTGGATAATAATATAAAAATTTACGAGCTTAAACATTACAAATATATTTTTAAAATAGAATAATTTTTGTTTATATATTGAAAATATTAAACTTTGAAAATTTATTTTTAATTTAGATATTGATTTTTAATTAAACAGTAATTACAATAGTAAATAAATGTGATTTTAAATCACCATTTTAAATTTACTTATATTTTAATGGAAAGGATCTTTTAGTATGTTTAATAATTTATATGAAGAAAGCAGTAAAATTAAAATAATTGTGGTAGACGATGATTTTAATTTTTCAGATAGATTGTGCGGATATTTATCCATGAACGAAAAATTTGAAATTTGCGCATGTCTTAAAAGCGGAATTGACATAGAAAAAGAAGTGAGCTTTTATAGCCCCGATATTGTTATTGCAGATGTTTCCGCAAAAGATAATAAAGATGTATGCGTTTTTAAAATATTAAGTTCTATGGTGGAAAATAGGCCAAAAATTATAACAATGTCTTCTTTAAAAAGCGAGATTGATTTGGAGAAGCTGTTTAAAATAGGAATAAAATATCATATAAGAAAACCTGTAATATTTTCACTTCTTGAAGATGTAATTTATTCGGTATGCCACGAAAAACCGAATCGTAATGTGTTTAACATTGGAAAAATAAAGAAATTCGTGCGGTCTCTTGGCGTCCCCACAAATATTTTGGGTTACACGTATATTTGTGAATCGCTTAGCTACATGACTGAAAACCCGCGTGTGATGTTTTTAAATGAAGTTTATAAACTTGTTGCCAAAAACAACATTACGTCCAGCGAGTCAGTGGAAGTTTCCATAAGAAATGCAATAAAAAAGATGGTTAAAGTGAATAATTCGGAGTTTTTAAAAGTATTTGGGGAAGATACCGAAACGCTTAGCAATTCGCAATTTTTAACGATTGTAAAAGAGCTTTTGTGCGAGAAATTTTTATAATAATTGATTTATATATGTAACAAGCCTCAAAACAAAAACTGTTTTGAAGCTTGTTTTTTATCTGTTTTCTTTTTCTAAAATTAGAACCGGATCTATAAATTTTTCATCTTTTAAAATCATAAAATGAAGATGTGGGCCGTCTAAAATCTCGCAAGGTACAATCCCGATTGTCCCCAGATCTTGCCCGGATTTTACTTTATCTCCTTTTTTTACCGCTGTGTTATTTTCAAGCCCCGAGTAATAACCGGTGAATTTGCCGTCATGTTCTATGATTATTGTTGTTCCGTATGAAGAATCGTTGTAAATATCTTTTACTGTACCGCTTGTTACAGCTTTTACGGCGCTTCCTGTTTCAGATTTAAAGTCCGTTCCTTCGTGAGTTCTCCAATCCGAAAGTGTTTTTGAATAAACCGGTTTCCCGCTGCTAAATTCTTTTATCACATTGTTTTCCGCAGGATACTGAATCTCTAATTCCGAAAGCGATGGTGAAGACGCTTCTTGCACTTCTTCCGTTTCTTCTTTTGTCGGCGATTTTTCCGGAATTGGTTTTCTGTTGATTGATTTTTCTTCTTCTTTTAAAAGCTCTTTTCCGGGTAATTCGTTGGGGCTTTTTGTGCTGACTTTTGCGGGGGATTGAGAAGTTTGTGAAGTCCCTGCTTTTGAGTGATTCATTGTCATTTTTTTAATACTTTTATAAGTGGAAAGTCCGGTTATTCCCAGCGTTACTAAAAAAATTGACAGCGCCACATAAACACTTTTTTTATTTTTTGGATTTTTCGGCATTTTGCCGGGGTCTGAGTCAAGAACATTTTGATTTAAAAAATTCATTTTTAAATACACCTCCAAACTTAGTATTGTCCGATTGAATTATTTATATGCAAAATTTAAATTAATTTTTATTTATTAAGTGACATGCTAAATTTAAAATGATATAATGTTTTTATATTAAATGAGAAAGGATTTTTAAATTATGGGTTTAAAAGAGGAGTTTATTTCTATATATAAAGAAAATATAAAAAGGGAAGGCGCGGAGGAATTTTTGGAGTGGCTGCAAGGAACAGATTTTTTTGAAGCACCCGCAAGCACTAAATTTCACTGCGCATGCAAAGAAGGGCTTTTAATGCACAGTTTGAATGTGTATAAAGTATTAATCGAAAAGCACTTTAATAAAGAAACCGATAATTTGGAAAGTGCAACGATATGCTCACTGCTTCATGATGTTTGTAAATCACGTTTTTACAAAGTTTCCACCAGAAATGTAAAAAACGACGTAACGGGTGTTTGGGAGCAGGTGCCGTTTTATATGGTGGAAGATACGTTTCCTTACGGTCATGGCGAAAAATCCGTATTTTTAATAGAAAGATTTATGCGTTTAAAAACAAGTGAAGCCATGGCAATTAGGTGGCACATGGGCGGATTTGACGATTCTGCACGTTCCGGGGGATTTTCAATAAGTCTTGCTTTTGATAAATATCCGCTGGCGGTTCAGCTGCATTTGTCAGATTTAGAAGCTACATATTTAAACGAAAAAGGAACATCAAGCGTAAGAAATTCATAAATTGCAGTATTAATAACTGCAAGGAAGTGAGGTTAAATGAAAATCTTAGTTTTAAATTCCGGCAGTTCATCACTTAAATATCAATTAATAGATATGAAAAATGGTGAAATGTTAGCCAAAGGGCGATGCGAAAAAATTGGCTGTAAGGAAAATTTATTTTGGCAAATAACAAACGGCGGAAAAGAAATAGAAAAAACTGTTTTTGATATGTCGGACCACAAAAAAGCATTTGAATATATAGAAAAAATGCTTCTTAGCGAAGAATACGGAATTATAAAAAGCATAGAAGAAATTGACGCAGTGGGGCACAGGGTTGTGCATGGCGGAGAATATTTTAAAGGTCCTGCAGTTATAACCAAAGATGTTATAGAAAAAATAAAAGAATTTATTCCCCTTGCGCCTCTTCATAATCCTGCGCATGTGCTGGGAATTTTGGCATGTATGGAGCTCCTTGGTAGCAGTATCCCGCAAGTTGCTGTTTTTGATACATCTTTTTACCACGGCTTGCCCGAAAAATCTTATATATTTCCCATTCCTTATGAATATTACGAAAAGTATCATATCAGAAAATACGGTTTTCATGGGACTTCTCATAAATATGTAAGCAAAAGAATGTGCAAGGTTTTTAATAAAGACTTTGAAAATTGCAAAATTATAAGTTGTCATTTGGGAAATGGATCTTCTATAACCGCAATAAATAACGGCGTGGCCGTGGAAACAAGCATGGGTCTTACACCTCTTGGCGGAATAATGATGGGTACAAGGTCCGGATCGCTGGATCCTTCTGTAATATTACAAATTTGCAAAAACGAGAATCTTAGTTTTGATGAAATAAACAGCATTTTAAATAAAAAATCGGGTGTGCTGGGTGTATCAGGTATTAGCAGCGACGATAGGGAAATCTACAAAGCTGAAATGTCCGGCAATAAGCGCGCAAAACTTGCTCACGAAATGCTGGTTTATCAGCTGACGCAATATATAGGGGCGTATAATACTATACTCAAAGGAGCCGACGCTATTATATTCACGGGTGGAATTGGCGAAAATCAATGGATGCATCGTGAAAAAGTTTGCGAAAATTTGGAGTTTATGGGCGTTAAAATTGATAAAGAGGTAAACCGAAAAACTGTGGACGAAAATGAGGGGATTATCTCTAAAAATGATTCTAAAATAGAAGTTTTTGTTGTGCCTACAAACGAAGAGCTGGCAATAGCCGGAGAAACTTTAAACTTGCTGAAAAATATTAAAAAATAAACTATTTTGAGGTGACGTTAGTTTGAAAATTAAAAAAATAGCAATTTTAACCAGCGGCGGCGACGCACCGGGCATGAACGCCGTGATAAGAGCGATTACAAGATACTCTCTTGCGAAAAATGTCGAAGTCGTTGGAATAATGCATGGATTTACAGGGCTTAGAACCGGGGATTATTTTAGTATGAATTTAAGAACCGTTTCCGATATTATTCACAGAGGCGGTACTATTTTGTACAGTTCCAGAGACCTTATGTTTAAAACAGAAGAAGGGGTGGAGGAAGCTGCCGAATTTTGCAGAAAAGAAAAAATCGATGCAGTGATCTCAGTTGGAGGTGATGGAACTTTAAAAGGTGCGCAAAGTTTAGCAAAAGCGGGGATTAATTCCGTGTTTATTCCTGCAACGATAGACAACGACGTTGCTTGCAGTGAATATTCCATAGGGTACGATACTGCAATGAATACCGCAATGGAAATGGTTGATAAACTTAGAGACACAGCGCAATCCCATGAAAAATGCAGTGTGGTGGAAGTAATGGGAAGAAATTGCGGCGATATAGCCGTTAGAACGGGTATTGCGGTTGGTGCTACGGCGATAATCGTTCCCGAACGTAAGTATAATTTAGATGAAGATATAATAAAAAGAATTAAATATACTCAAAAGATGGGTAAAAGGCATTTTATAGTTATAGTGGCAGAAGGTTGCGAAAAAACAAGCCAAATCGCCAAAAAAATAAACGAAGAAACAGGTATTCAAGCCAGGTGCACAATACTTGGTCATGTCCAAAGGGGAGGATCCCCAACTTTAAGAGACCGAGTTATAGCAAGTACTATGGGGTGCTATGCAGTTAATGATGTGATTTTAAAAAACAGAGTAAACCGTGCGGTGGCACTTTCTTGCAATAAAGTGGTGGATTATGATATTGGAGATGCACTAAAATTCAAAAAATGCTTTGACGAAGAATTATATTCAAATGCTCTTGAAATTTCAATTTAAAACAAATAGATTTATACATAAGATTAAAAGTTAAAAATGGGGTAAAGATGAAAATGAAAACTAAAAAATTTGTTAGCGTGTTATTTGGTGTCGCATTTGCATTGGTTTTAAATATTTTTTATTGTTATGCAAATGAATTTGAGGATGCCGAGTTTTTGTATAGTAAAATAAATGAGTTTTTAATTGCACATAAAGACGTTAATCCTGAGATGTTTGATGATGTATGCAAAGAATTTATGGGTGGTACGATCCCTAAAACTAATTTACTCGATAAGCAAGATTTTGAAAAAAAATCTAAAAGAAATATTGTTTTATATCGTGGTGTGGAAAATAAAAAATACGCTGATGAATTTAAACAAGGGAAAGTGTATTTATCTTGTTGGGGTGTTAGAGGTAGTGGGGTTTATACAACTACAAGTTTACGTTGTGCGGAGTCTTATGCAAATAAAGAAAATTTTAACGACACAATAATTGAGATGTTTATTTCAAAAAGTAATGCTAAAATTCTTGACAATGACTATTTGGAAAAGTTAAAGAAAATTATTATAGAAAAGCATAAAGTGGAATTTGGGGAGTTTGAAAGTAATTATAGAAATGAATATGTTTTCGATAGCTCGTCTAGTTATAACAGTAAAATATTTGCTATGGTATATCAAGAAGTAGTTGCTGAACTTAGTGGGTTGGGTTTGTCTGATGATGACTACTTAAAAGAAGAAGCAAGAATTTTTAAGAAAAAAATGAGCCAAGTTAAGGAAAGTGCTGTTTATCAAAAAGTATTTAGTGAAAAAAAGAGGTACTATAAGTCAAACAAAGCTTATGTTTGGTTTAATTCTGGGCTTCTTGCAAAACTGCTAGGGTATGATGTTTTATATACAAAAGATTTGTTAAGCAAAGACTATGAATTTGGAAATGAAGAAGAGTATCTAATTATAAATGCAAATATTTTAAATGTTTTACAAAAATAAAAAATGAAATTTAAAAGCGAAAGAATGAATAAAAAGAAAGGATTTTTATAATGAAAAAAAGAAAAGTTTTATTTAGTTTATTATTAATATTGAGTATATTTGTAGGTTTTGGAAGTAAAGCTGGAAACGTTTGTGCTACTAAAAGCATTAATAGTAATGGAATCAAAGAAAAAATCAAAAGCAAAATAGAAATTAATCAAAAATTGTTAAAAACGCTTTATGATAAAAATGTAGAATTAAAAAAGTGGAAAAGATTAATTTTGAATCCACAAAAAGTAACCAGAAGATTCTTTTTTGTAAGAGAAAAAAGTTTGGTAAGTTTTCAAAATGAGGCTGTTAATAGATTGGCTGCTGACCTAAATAAAAACAGTTCATATGCTAAGTATATACTTAAATGTTTTGGATTTAAAAAGGATATAATTAACTTTATTTTTGGGGATGGTAAATCTCGGCATGTTAATGTTAAATTTGAAAAAATGGGTTGTTGCCCGGAATTAATAATTAAAATAAGCAGAAAATTTAATTCTAAAAAAGAAAAATATAAATTTATAGATGATCTTAAAGAGGAAATATCAAATGAAAATTTAAAAATCTTTTTTAGCCCTTATGGTGAAGATGATGTTTGCAATATGTGCATTGTTTTGATGTAAAGATAAGAGAGAAATGCGCATCGCAATATATTTAGTTATACAAAATTAATATTTTGTATAACTCAGGAAAGGAGAAATAGATTTATGACACACAAACGCAAAGTTATTAATATTGTGTACAATTCAGTGTTTATAATAATGTCGTTAATTTTGGCATTGTTTTTTGGAAAAATTTCTATTTTTCCTTTTTTAAAATTAGATTTTTCAGATTTACCTGTTTTTTTGGCCACGCTAATTTCAGGTGCATCGTCCGGTATAATTGTTCTTTTTGTGGTTTCCTTTTTAAGGTCTTTAATGTTCAGCTCTGCCGGATGGATTGGATTTTTAATCAGAATTACAACTGTGATTGTTGTTATTGGTTTAGATTTATTCTGGCACAAAAAAATGAAAATGCTTTATAAAGTTTTAGGTATTTCTTTTTTTGTTATTTTGTGCTTAGCTGTTAAGCTTGTACTTAATTATTACTTTTGGATCAATTTTTTTGGAATTTCGCCGGGCGTAATAAACGGCATGCTTGCAACTATAATATTGCCTTATAATTTACTAAAAACAACATTAATGCTTATTATATCAATTTTTCTGGAAAAACCTTTAAAAAAGCTGATAAGTTTATTAAATTAAAAATCAGTTTTTTAGTGTCCCCTCTTGCACCTTAAAAGTTAATATGATATAATTAAAATGTAAAAATAATGTTATATTAATTTGGAGGTTTATTTATGAAAAAATTACTAGCCGGAACTTTATGTGTCTTAGGTTTAGCAATGCCGGTATGTGCTGTGAACGGAGATAATGCTACAAATGATCAAAATGACGCATTAGATAACGCCGCAGCAGTTGCAAATGATGAAGTAAGAAATGTACAAAGTGAACTGTATGGAGTATTAAGAAGAGCATTACTTTTTGGTGAATGGTTTGATCGTCCTGAAAATTGTATTAATATTATTTCCAATTTAATACGTAATGGTGCAGAGTTTGATGATCGTATTTTAAGTGATAGAGATAATGCTATTTTGTCTGCTATTGTGTTTAATAATCCTAATTTCAATCAGTTTCCCGATGATGTTAGAAATCATATTTTAGGAAAAGCGTTATTGTTCTATGTTAAAAATCGATTTTGCTACGCTGGGCCGTATAACTATAATCAAGAATTGAAGTATAATTATAAGGCTATAAAAGCATTATGGAAATTAAATCCACCTATTGATTTTACAGATGATCAGGGGCACACAGCTTTGCAGATTGCTGAAAATCGTTATAATACTTGGCAAAATGGCGAAACCCCTGATGATATTGGTATGTTCTTTACAGATGGACAAAGCGGATTCACAGATTTGCAAGGTAGGCGATATCGCGACATTTTTGATTTTTCTTTTCCAATGATAGTACTAGTTGATAATGATATTAATATTGGAAAAGTTCGTAACCAAGAGCGTCGAAAAGTACAACAACACGATAAAAAAGTATGGATGCTTCTTACTAGGAACGCTCGCCACGGCCAAAATAGCTGTACAATTTGTTAATTTAAAAAATGCAAGGATATTTAGAATTTTGATCTAGTTATCGTTGCATTTTTATTTTTTATATTTTGACAAAATTATGTTTTACAGTTATAATAATATATTGTAAGTCTGCGTAGCTCAGCTGGATAGAGCGACCGCCTCCTAAGCGGTAGGTCGGAGGTTCGAATCCTCTCGTGGACGCCAAAAAAATTCCCCTTGGAGCTTATGCGCTCTGAGGGGAATTATAGTTTTCCAATAATTCTTTTAACATAATATTTTTTTGTAATTCTTCTTGTAATTTTTTTATTAAATCTTTAATTTCTGGATAAGGTGATTTAATTTCTAAATTTTTAATTGATTTTTTTAATTGCTCTTTTTGTAATAATAATTGAGGGTGTTTTGTTGCTATTTCCTCTATTACTTCTTTTAAAAGTTTTATCTTCGATTCTATAAGATCTTCATCGTTAAGAATTTTATAAAGACATGGTCGCAATTTATTATGGTTATTTTCATACGGCAGCCAAACTTTTTTCTTTTTTGAATCTTTATTTTGATTTTGACCATTATTTTGGGCTTCGAGTAATTTATTTATTATTATTTTTTTTAGTCTATTATATTGCTGTTTTTTAATTTCTTTAATTTCTTTTGCGCTATTTTCAATGCTTTTTTTACTACTTTTATTATTATTTTGGTCTTTTTGGCTTTTAATATTATCTATTTTACATGTTTTATATGTGTCTTTATTTTTTGTTTTGTTACAATATTTAATTTCAAAGCTTTTAGGGCGTTTACTTTCCGTGGAGTCATAAATTATTTCCCCTTGTATTTGAACATGATGTTTTTTATTTAATTTTTTTTCAAGTTTTTCTTCTAAAGTTCTGTATGCTCCACCGGGCCGATTTACATTTTTATCCATCGGTACAGCATTGTCTATTTCATAGCTTCCGCAAAATTCATCTGCAATAAGATGACCATAATCGTCATTTTCTAAGTATCCGTTTTTCATCTTCCATTCTTTATTGATATGGCAAGATGAATTGTCAATTCTGTCTTTTTTTTCATCAGTGTTTTTCACTAATGTTTTTGCTTCAAATTTAATTATTCTTCCTTGATTATCGGTTTTATATCTATAATCGCACTCGTTTATATTATTATTTGATGTTTTTTTATTACGCCTACTTTGTTTATTATTATCAATTCCAAGACGTTTATTAAAATTAGTTGAATAAGTGCAGTTCTTTTTTAATTCTATATATGGAATTGTTTTTCTTGATTTTTCAGGTTTATTAATTACTATCGGATCGTTTTCTAAATGTATTTCATTTTTAAATAATTCAAATTCTATTTCACCTGATTTAGTTTCTACATTTAACGTATTATTGTTTTTTGGATTTTCTAAATTATTTGTCGCAAGCACTCCATTAAATAAAGTAACTGCGGTTAAAAAAGATAAAGCGGTAGTTTTAAAAAATTTTTTTAATAGTTTCACTATAAATCCTCCTGGGGTTTAATTGTTACCAAACTATTATATATTATATTTTTAATAACGTCAATACCGAAGTTTGACAGTCTTGCGTTTTTTCTAATTTTTTTATTAGTTTTTAGAATTTCCCGCCTCCACCGCCGTGGCTCGTTCCGGAAGAACCCGAATGCGTACTGCTGCCGGAATTGCTTTTGGGTTTTGCAGTTCTTGAAATTGTGCTGAATAAGAAAATATCTTTAGAATTTTTAATGTTTAAGCTTCCGTTTTTTAAATAGTCGTTTGCTTCGGCTTTTTTATTTACGGTTTTTAATTGCTTTCTCATTGTTTCGGTTATGGAAAGTGCTATTAAAAAGCCTATAATAAGTGATCCGGGAATCCAAATCAGACCTAAGGGTTCTTTTGGAAGGTTACCTTTGTCGTAGGGTTTTCCGGTTTTGGCTTGTGTTAGAAATTTATCACATAAATCCGCAAATGTATTAAATGATTTTACATAATCGCTTTTTTTCATATCCGGAAGAAATTTAGAAGAAATATAATTAAGCCCTGCGTCGGTAATGGCGGTTATACCATAGCCTGTTGTGGAAACATACCAATCGCGATTTTCCATACTGACGAGTAACAATACCCCGCTTTTATCCTCCCCAAATCCATATCCGTTATAGTCAAAATAATCGTCGGCATAAGCCATTGGCGTTTTTCCTTCCAGCGTTTTTACGGTAACTATAATTATATCACATTGCTGGCGGGCGCTAATTTCGTTTAATTTATTTGTTAAGTTTTCGATTTCGGCCGAAGATTTTATTAACTTGGCATTGTCCACAAATCTTGGAGGTGCTGCGTGTGCATGTAAATTATTGTATGGTAGCAGCGAGGCAAAAAATAAAATAAAAACAGAAAAAATAAAGTGATGTAATTTTTTATTCATATTTTACCCTCCTTTACATAAATAAATGTACAAGCCATACTATTCCATAAGTCAGCGCACTTGCGGCAACGGTTAATCCCGCAAGCCATTTGCAATATAAAGCCTTATCGCAGGGCAAATTGCCAACAAATTTACCTGTTTGTCCATTCATCGCAAAAGTGTATTTTTTATCTTTCCAAGATGTGTTTAAAAGCCACACAGGGTAAAGGGCATACTTTACATCACCATTTTTCAGTTTTATATCGGTTCTTTTTGGAATAACTGTTGCGTAGCCTTCTCCTCTCGGGTAAAAAGCTTCTTCAACGCTTTTTTTAACTCTGTCGTTTGCTTTTTCTATGCTGTTTTTTGCTTCCACGTCGTATTTATCCGCCAAATATCCCGAAAGATACGCCGTTTGAAAATCAACAACGTCTTTAGGGTCAAAAGGTTCAATTGATTCCATAAGCTTATCATCAATTTTAGAAGATCCGTCCACGGGAATTTTTTCAAATGCTGCATCTCCCGCTCTTGTTAGCAAGTAGTGCATTGTTTGGGTGTAATTATAATTGCTGTCACTCCAAAAATTGACTCTGGTTGCCCTGTAATTAATGTCTGCGTCGGCCTTTGCATCAAAAAGCCAAAAAGGAACGTATATTCCTTTTATTTTGTCAATGTGATTTTCATCTTTAAAGATTTTTGGCAAAAGTTTTTTGTTTTTTAAGTGGTTTAATAAATTCTCTTTCGCGTCATTTTTGTCTAGCTTAAAAGGAATTAAGTAATCCGGTTTTAGATTTCCTGCAAATTTTTCTGCTATAATCACGGGATTATCACAAAACGGGCAGTGTGTGGCGGCGGTGGTGCTATCCCCTATTATTTCGCCGCCGCAAGATTTACATACATAAGTAACAATATTATTTTTTTCATTTTCTTCCCAATTCGTGCCCGGGTTTAGCTCCCAGTTCATTTCGTTTGAAGCTTCTTTTTTAAGGGTTTCATCGTAAGATTTAAGCGCTTCGGGGTCAAACTCTGTACCGCAATAAGAACATTTTAATTTTTGGGCAGTACTGTCAAATTTAATGCTCCCTGCACAATTTGGGCACTTATACTCCATTAGTTCAGACATTTTTACCCCTCCTTATGTTTTATTAAAACGCATTTCCACATTCAGGGCAAAATTTTGGACGATTAGAATCACCTGATACATATCCGCAGTTTGAACATCTTATTTCGAATTCTGTTTCAGGCTTTTTAGCCCCACAGTTTGGGCAAAATTTGCCGGTAGAGGTTGCACCGCAAGAGCATTTCCAGGAGGATTCTTCTTTTTTTGTTTCTTGGTTTTGCCCCATGGCAAATAAATTCTGTGCGTTCATTCCTCCGGAATTTTGTGCAAGTCCCAATCCCATAAAACCGGCCATAGCTCCCCCTTCGTTTTTTGCGGCATCTTTCATAGCGTCTGCCTGGGCTCCAACCAATGTAGCTGCTGCCATGGTTGGATCGCGCATAATTGCGTTTTTCTGGGCTTGTTTTATAATTTCCGCATCTTCTTCGGGCAGCGTTATTGGATTAAGTGCAATTGAAATTACAGATATTCCCCTTAGCTCGGCCCATTTTTTAGTTAATGCTTCGTTCATTGCGCCGGATAATTCCTCTGCATGTCCGGGTAACGCATTTGGACGTATTTGCATTTCGGAAATTTTAGCAAATGCCGGTTGAAGTGCACTTATGAATTCGGTTTTTAATTGGCCGTCAATTTCTTCTTTAGTGTATTCATTTTCCACATTGCCACAAACGTTTGTATAAAATAAAATAGGATCGGTTATTTTATATGAATAAACTCCGCTACAACGTATTGAAACGTCAATATCCAGCCCGATGTTTTTGTCAACGACTCTAAAAGGTATTGGGTTCGGCGTACCAAATTTATTATCAACCAGTTCTTTTGTGTTAAAATAATAAATTCGTTGGTCTTTTCCTGTGTCGCCGCCATAAGTAAAGCGTTTCCCGATAGTTTGAAATGTTTTTTTGATGCCATCGCTAAGTTTACCCGTAAAAATGCTTGGCTCAGAAGATGTGTTATAAGTAAACTGCCCGGGTTCTGCGCAAAATTCAACCACTTTTCCTTGCTCTACAATTATCATGCATTGTCCGTCTGCCACAGCAATTCCCGAACCGTTTGAAATTATATTGTCGTTTCCTTTTGTGTTTGAAGAACGCCCTGAAACACGTTTTTTCCCTTTTGCCACCAAAACATCATTAGATAATGCCTCGCAGTAGAAAAAATCTTTCCATTGGTCGGCAAATGTACCGCCAACTGCTCCTGATGTTGCTTTAATTAATCCCATAATAAATTCCTCCTAAAATTCAAATTAATTTAATTCTAATTTTTCTATTATTTTTGCCGCTTCGTCGGTATCTTTAAAGTCAGGCCCCGAAACAACGATTTTATAAACTTTGTTGCTATTTGTTAGAGTTTTGTATATGTCCGAATCAACAGCGTTGACGGCTGTTGTTGTTTTAAACAAAGTTTTCTCGCCTATTGTAACTTCTTTAACCTCGGTAAATCCCGTTAAACCGGAGATATAATTTTGAAAATCTTTTTTTAAATTTTCATTTGTGTAAAGTCCATCCGAGGGAATTTGAATTTTTTCGTTTCCGTTTTTTAATTGCTGCACAGAAACGTACTCTTCTTTGGATTTAGAAATTCTCATGCTGGGCTTATAAAATTCTTTTCCGGTTGTAATTTCGTATTTTTTATCGATTGTAATTTTAATGTTCTCTGTTTCTGCTGTTTGCTCGGTTGATTCGATTGTTTGATTACTAATTTCCGCGGTTTTTTGTTCGTTTGTGGTGTTTTTTTCTGTGCACCCAACAAGTGGAGCAACTGCCAGCAGTAGCAAAGCTAGAATTTTTAGATTTTTCTTCATAATAAATTCCTCCTTTTAAAGTAAAAACTATGATTAATAATATTACCATATAAATAAAATAATTACAACTAATTATTTATAAAAAATGAATAAAAATAAATTTTAAAAAATACACACCAGAAAGTCTAGTGTGTACTTGTTTATATTATTTAGTATTATTAATTTCTTTATACTCAATTTTCATAGCTTTTTTTACTTTAGCCAGTGTCTGCGAAGTTATTTTTTTTGCTTTTTCTGTGCCGTCTGAGAGTATTTTATAGATGTATTTTTTGTTTTTAGAAAGTTCTTCCCTTTTTTCGCGTATTGGTGCGAGCATTTCTTGCAGAACTTCGTTTAAGTATCTTTTTACTTTAACGTCTCCCAGCCCGCCTTTTTCGTAGTGAGCTTTCATTGCTGCAATTTTTTCTTTGTCCTTTCCAAACGCATCTAAATATATAAAAACGGGATTGTTTTTTGTATTTCCCGGGTCATTTATATTAATGTGATTTGGGTCGGTGTACATGCTCATGACTTTTTTTTCTATTTCGTCGGCGCTGTCTGATAAAAATATCGTGTTGCCCAGCGATTTGCTCATTTTGTTTTTGCCGTCTGTGCCTACCAAACGGGGAGTTTTAGAAAGAATTATCTTTGGCTCAACCAAAGTTTCGCCGTAAACCAAGTTAAATTTTCTTACTATCTCGCACGCTTGTTCAATCATGGGTGCTTGGTCTTCTCCTGCGGGGACATAGTGCGCTCCAAAGGCCGTAATGTCGGCGGCTTGGCTTACGGGGTAAGTTAAAAAGCCTGCCGGTATTCCGCCGCTGAATTTTCTAAGTTTAAGCTCGCTTTTTACTGTAGGATTGCGTTCCAAACGTGCAACTGTTACCAAATTAAGATAAAATACGGTAAGTTCGGCGATTGCCGGAATTAATGATTGAACGAATATTGTGGTTTTGTTTGGGTCAATCCCCACCGATAAATAATCAAGTATAAGCTCAAGGACATTATCTCTTACTTTTTGCGGGTTTTCAAAGTTGTCCGTTAATGCCTGAACGTCTGCAATCATTATGTACTGATTATATTTATCCTGGAGTTCCACTCTGTTTTTTAGTGACCCGATAAAATGCCCTAAATGAAGTTTCCCGGTGGGTCTGTCGCCGGTAAGTATGATTTCTTTATTCATAATTATTACCTCTTTCATTTTTTCTGTTTTATATACACTATATATTGTAATTAAAAATTTTAAATAATTCAAATGCTAATTTTTAGTAGTGCTTTTAAAACAATATTGACATAAAAATTATATCATGTTATAATATAAACACAATTTTTAAATAACTAAATCAAAAGGAGCAGTTAAATAATGAAAAAAATAGTATTAAAATCATTGGCTATCACTTTAAGCGCAATCAGTTTGTTAAATGTTTCTTCAATAAATGCATTGGACGATAAAAAACTAGATGAACCCCAAATTACGCAACAGATACAAGAACAAGACACTACTGAAGAAAAATCTGACTTAGTTTTAAAATATTTGTGCACTACGCTAGGTGTAGAAATAGGTGTAGGAATAGCAATATTAACAGGTCAGTTTGCATGGAATGAGGTGGACCTTACTAAAAAAGAACAGGATTTTATAGATAAACTTCGAAAACTATACTTAAAAAACTTCATCAGTATTGGGGAAAATATACTTACTAAACGTCAAGAAAGGTCTGCCTGGGATTGGCTTGCTTGTTTACAAGGCCTTTTAAAAGATAGGGGGATTGAAAAAAGCCAAAAGGAATTGTTTAAAGGAATAACCGGTAAATCCCCCGGATGGTTTTACCAAACCACACATAACAGACTTAACGAACAATACGATTCATCTAAGTTTATGAATAGGATACATATGCTTTATAGTAGAAATGTAGATTTTGTTGAGGTGGAAAAATATATAAATAAAGAATTTAAACTTAAGTTATGGAAAGAAATAATAAACGTTACTGAGGATAATACGGATTATATATGTAAACGTATAAAGACCGTATATGAAAAAAATAATAAAAAGCCATTTGCAATTTGTGAGAGTTTGTATGCTAGTGATCTCAAATACACAGGTCATAAATATATGCTTAATGTTGTAGAAATAAACGATAATGATATTACAATAGAATGCCCTCGAACGGGACTTAGAAGAACGGAAAATATTTACGATTTTGCAAAGCGTTACAATACAGAAGAAACTTTTAGGGTAACAGGTGTTTTTCTGTTTGGAATTTCCTAAAAATATAAAAAGGAGCAGTTAGATAGTGAAAAAAATAGTATCAAAAGCATTGGCTATTACTTTAAGCGCAATCAGCTTGTTAAATATCTCTCCAATAAATGCATTGGACGATAAAAAATTAGATGAACCCCAAATTACGCAACAGATACAAGAACAAGACGTTACTACTACTGAAGAAAAATCTGACTTGTTGAAATATTTAAAAGAGGGTTTAATTGGTGCAGGTGTAGGTGTTGGGGTTTATGTGTCTTTTAAGTTGTTGAGAATCGGAATTTGTACTGAACGTTTAGATTACCTTATAGAACAAACTCGAAAAGAATACTTAGAAAAATTTAAAGGGCATATCGGCCCAAATATACTTACTAAACGTCAAGAAGGAATAGGCTGGTGTTGGCTTGCATGTTTTCAAGGCCTTTTAAAAGACAGGGGAATTGAAAAAAGCCAAAAAGAATTATTCAAAGGAATAACCGGTAAATCTCCCGGTTGGTTTGAAGTAACGAGATCTAACGCCATGGAGCTACCAAAAGAAGAAGGCTTTTTTGAAATGTTGTTAGATTTAATTAATACGAAACGGCAAAAACTTGTTAGTCAGTTGGGACTGATAGATTATTATTCGATAAAGGAATATATAAATAAAGAATTTAAACTTAATTTGAGTTATGAAAAAATACATGTTACTGAGGATAATACGGATGATATATGCGATTGTATAAATAACGTATATCAAAAAAATAAAAAGCCATTTGCTATTTGGGATAGTATGGTAGCGAATTATAGCGGTGGTGTAGTGAATTTGCATATGGTTAATGTTGTAGAAATAAAAAATAATTATATTACAGTAGAATGTCCGACCACAGAACTTAGAAGAACGGAAAATATTCACGATTTTGTAAAGCGTTACAATGAAAATAAAGTCTTTAGGGTAATGGGTGTTTTTCTGTATTGGATTTCCTAAAAAATAACAAACGAGTAATAAATTTTAACAAATTAAAAAGTTTAAAATTTGACATCATTTAAATTTTGTTGTATTATTAATGTGTAAAAGCGAAGAAGGAAACGAGTAACCTTTGAAAAACATTCAGAGAGAGAAACATTTGCTGTGAGTTTCTTATGTGGACATTGGCGAATACCATTCCGGAGCTGCAATGCCGAAATTTTGCCAGTAAGTATTGCCGTGGACTCCTGCGTTAAAGGGCAAAATTAAGTTAAAATTCAAGGTGGAACCGTGCATATACAATTGCACCCTTGGTAAAAATCATTTATATATTTTGATTTTTGCTAAAGGTGTAATTTTTTTGCATTTAAAAAATTTATATTAAGGAGTTTTGAACATGAAAATTATTTACAAAGATGGCACAGTTGCAGAATGCCCAGAAGAAAAAGAACTAGAAGTTTTGCGCCACACTACCGCACATACCATGGCGCAAGCAATAAAACGTTTGTTCCCTGAGGCAGATTTTGGCTACGGCCCAGCCACGGAAAGAGGCTTTTACTACGATGTTGATTTGGGCGAAACCAAATTAAACGACGAAGACCTGGAAAAAATAGAAAAAGAAATGCACAAAATTGTAAAAGAAAACTTGCAAATAAAGCCTTTTATACTTCCTCGGGAAGAAGCGGTAAAGCTGATGAAAGAACGCGGCGCCAAATATAAAGTAGAGCATATTGATGATTTGCCGGAAGATGCGGTTATAAGTTTTTATCAGCAAGGCGAATACATCGACATGTGCGTTGGCCCGCATCTTTGCTACACAAAAGCAATAAAAGCTTTTAAAATAACGGGCCAATCCGGTGCATACTGGAAAAACGACAAAAAAAATAAAATGCTTACAAGAATTAATGGTATTGCATTCCGTACCAAAGAGGAGCTTGAAGCGCACCTTAAACTTTTAGAGGAAGCAGAACGCCGTGATCACAGAAAAATCGGCAAAGAAATGGATTTGTTTATGTTTTCGGAAGAAGCTCCGGGATTTCCGTTTTTCTTGCCAAACGGTATGATTATAAAAAATACTCTTATAGACTATTGGAGAGAGCTTCACACCCGTGAAAATTATGTTGAGGTTTCTACCCCGCTTATTATGAATCGCCACCTATGGGAAACCAGTGGCCACTGGGATCATTACAAAGATAATATGTATTCTACGATAATTGACGAAGATGTTTATTGCGTAAAACCGATGAATTGTCCGGGCGGTGTTATGGTTTACAAGAATAAACCGCACAGCTATCGTGAACTCCCTATGCGTGTTGGGGAACTTGGTGTGGTACATCGCCATGAGCTAAAGGGCGCTTTGCACGGGCTTTTTAGAGTTCGTTGTTTTACTCAAGATGATGCGCATATATTTATGCGTCGCGAACAAATTACCGATGAAATTGTCGGTGTGGTAAATTTAATTAATGAAGTTTATTCCAAATTTGGATTTAAGTATTTTGTGGAACTTTCTACACGCCCCGAAGATAGCATGGGTAGCGACAAAGACTGGGAAGACGCAACAAACGGACTTATAACTGCTCTTGAAAAACTAAATATGCCTTACAAAATAAACGAAGGCGACGGGGCGTTCTATGGCCCGAAAATAGACTTCCACTTAGAGGATTCTTTGGGTAGAACGTGGCAATGCGGTACAGTGCAGCTCGATTTTCAAATGCCGCTTAATTTTGAACTTGAATATATCGATGAAAAAGGTAGCCGTCAGCGCCCTATTATGGTGCACCGAGTATGTTTTGGTTCCATTGAGCGTTTTATAGGAATTTTAACAGAGCATTACGCAGGCAAATTTCCAGTTTGGCTCTCGCCTATTCAAGCAAAAGTTTTAACTTTGCCGGGGACAGATGAAACGTTTGCAAAAAAAGTTTACAGTGTGCTTGCAGAAAATAAAATCAGGTGTAAACTTGACGACAGAAACGAAAAAATCGGCTATAAAATAAGAGAAGCAAGGCAAATTGACAAAGTTCCGTACATGATAATTATTGGGCAAAAAGAGATAGAAAATAATGTTATTTCGGTGCGTGATCGTGATACCGACAAAACAACTTCCGTAAGCCTGAACGAATTTTTAAATAAAATAAAAGACCAAATTAAAAACCGCACGTAAAGCAAATTTATAAATTAATTTTTAAAAGCCTCATATTTTTGATGGGGCTTTTATTTTTTTATCTTTATTCCCTATTTTAAATTTTAAAAATAAAATTTAATGTTGGCTTTTTTCGGGCAAATAATTTTGATTTTTAAAGTAATTATGAGTAAAGAATTTTTTACTTAAATAATTTTATCAAGGAGGAAATTAATTAGTGATTACTCAAAAAATATCCCTTAATACTTGCGAGATTAATCATGTCATTGTTTATGCCAATGAAGGAGAAGTGCAGTGCAGGTACATTGAAGTTCTTTTTAAGGATGACGAAGCTAACGATGTAAGTTTAAGTGGATACGATGTTACTTTTTATGCTAAAAAGCCTGACGGAACAAGCATTTATAACAGCTGTACGGTTGATACGGTAAATAATACCGCTACAGTGGAGCTTACGTCGCAAACGTTAAGTGCTTCGGGAGTCCTGGAATGTGAATTTCAGATTTACAATGGAAGCGGAACACTTTTAAAAGTTGGAGGGCTTAAAATAGCTGTTGCGCCGGAAAAGGGTTTTTCGGGAGCTATTGAAAGTACTAATGAATTTAATGTTTTAACTTCTGCCATTAACGAAGCTCGTGGATTTTCAAGCAGTATTGGTGATTTGGATGACCTTACTACAACGGAAAAAACTACAATTGTGGGAGCAATTAATGAAATTCAGGGAGCCACAGGAGACATTGGAAATTTAGCCAATCTTACAACCACGGAAAAATCCACAGTAGTAGGTGCAATTAATGAAGTAAACGGAAAGGTTATTCCAATTTCAAAAGGCGGAACAGGTGCAGAAAACCAAACCCAAGCAAGGACAAATCTGGAAGTTAAAAAAGAATATGTACTTTACAATAATTTAAGTGGCTCAAGCAGTACCATAAATTTAAGCGACAGTGTTTCTAATTATTCTTCGATAGGAGTGTATTATTACACCGAGTCTAACGGGGAATGTGCAAATTATAATAAATTTGAACCCGGTGCAAATCCGGTTCTTTTATTCTCTACCAGAATTAACGATGCGGGATCGGAATGTTTTGTAAAAACTGTGAAAACTACATTTAGCGGCAACACGATTTCTTTTTCATATGGATATCAATTAATAGTAGGCGGATATAATGACAATTTATTTACTTCAAATTCGGCTATTAAAATATATAAAGTAGTTGGCTACAAATATTAAAAATAATTAGGAGGAAAATAATTTATGGCAATAATTAAACAAATGGAATTGGAAAACGGAATAATAATAAATTATCACAGGGTGGTAAGTGTAAATAATATTACAAATAAATCCAGCATAATAGAGATGGCTGGATATACCGGCAAGGCAAAAAGAGAAGAAGAAAAGGAAAAAACAGTAACCGGCGAGCCCATGAATGTATTTATCTATACAAAATATTTAAATGTACCATATGACGCTAATTTAAACGTAAACACAGCATACGAATACATCAAAACATTAGATGAATACAGTGGCTGTACAGACGATATTTAAGCAAAATAATATTATAGCCCCCATAAATAAAACATGGGGGTTAATTTTTGTTTATTATTCAAAGATTATGTAAAAAGTCGTTGAAAACCAGCCCATTTTTTGTTATAATGTAAATATAAAAATATATTTATAGGATGTGTTTATTTCAATGGTTGATTTTTTAAGAACCATTTGCAAATTTAACTTTGGAGAATTTGAAAAAGAGGAATTTAAAAAATTTCTTAAAATGGGCGGTATACTTATGATGATACTTGGTGTTTACTGGACACTAAGACCGCTTAAAGATTCCTTATTTGATCAAATTATAGGGGCTGATCATAGACCCTATGCAAAAATAATTTCTGCACTTCTTATGATTCCGTTAGTGGCGCTTTATACTAAAATTTTAGATTACGTTCCCAAATCTAAGCTTATTAGTAAATTGCCGCCACTTTTTTATGGCAGTATCGTATTGGCTTATGCTGTGTTTGTTTGGTTTTTTCAAAATGGGACAATTACAAAAAGCATATTTACCACAGTTTTGGGATATTTTTGGTATTTTTGTATAGAGAGCTTCGGTTCGCTTGTTTTAGCGCTTTTTTGGTCTTTTGCAACGGATATAACAACTTCGGAAGATGCCAATAAAGGCTTTTCTTTGGTGTATGCTCTTGGGCATTTAGGAGGAATACTCTTCCCTATTCTTTTTATTGGATTGCCCATAGGTTTGGGTGTAAAGTCAGACTCTGTTTCAATGGTACTTGCTGCAATTTTAATGCTCTTTATTGCGCCAATTTTAAAAAGTTTAATTACCAAAACCCCAAAAGAATTGATGGTTTCACAGAATTCCAACAAAGAAGCTAAGAGAAAAAAAGAAAAAACAGGTTTTATGGAAGGAGTAAAAATCCTTTTTTCGCATAAATATTTAATCAGCATTTTTGCGGTAAATTTCTTCTTTGAATTAATAGTTACGCTTTTTGATTTTAATTTTAAAATCAAAGCTTCCAAAGTTTTTACCGGTGTGGAATTAACCCGTTACTATTTTAAATATAGTTCAATTGTAAATTTAATTACATTTATTTTCTTGCTATTTGGAATAAGCAAAATTACTGAATATTTGGGCTTAAAAGTATCCCTTGCGATGGTTCCGATTTTATTTTGTGCAGCTCTTATTGGATTTTTCACAGTGCGTAAATTAGAATTTTTGTTTTGGCTGATGGTTTGTTCAAAAGCGGTAAATTACTCAGTCAACGGGCCTTCGCTCAAGCAACTTTATATTCCAACCAGCGAAGATGCAAGGTCTAAAGCTCAGGCATGGATAGAAACATTCTGTGGAAGATTTTCAAAAATGGCCGGATCGGGTTTAAATGCTCTCCCTAAAGTAATCGGAAAAGCCGCTTATAGATTAGTCAGCGGCAGTGTAGGATTTACCTTTATAATAATTTGGTTTTGTTTAGCGCTTTACCTTGGGAAAACTCACAAAAAAGCAATTGATTCAAAAACAAACATTTGCTAATTAAATACATACAAAAATTTAAACAAGCTCGCTTTCTTACACGAGCTTGTTTTTTTACTGTAAAAAACATTAAATTTAAGTTTTATTTGGTGGTAATGGCATTGGAGGGCGGTGAGTTTGTTTTTTATGTGCATTTGTTTCAACTTTTTTTAATTTTTTGGGGTCAAAGCCCTTGATGTCATCTAATGCGTGAAAGGAGTCGGCATGCTTGGCTATTGCGTTTAAATATTCAGATATAATTGTATTTATATCTTTCTTTGTGCTTTTTAAAATGTAGTAACGTTTACTCATGTTTTCGTTAT
>JAFQXU010000007.1 GCA_017406805.1 Clostridia bacterium
GCCTGTTATGTTGTTTAGTTCATCTTCCGATAAATCTTTGGAAATTAAATCGGCAAGATACATCATAAATTCGGTAAATTCTTCGTAAGTGTATCCCGGCACGATGCTTATGCAATAATCATAAAGTTCCTGGGGAGAATCTTTTTTGCTGAATTGCTCGATTTTTTCGGGGTCTGAATTAACTTCCTCTATTAGTTTTAGTAAGTTTTCGTTGTTTGTCATGTTTATACCACCTTTACTTTTGAATTTTTTTATTTAAATATAGTACATAATAATAAAATAATACTATTATTTCAAATAATGTCAATACTTTTTGAGTAAAAAATAATTTTTATGTATTTATAAATAAAAAATTGGAAAAATAATGTTAAAGGGGTGACTGTTTATGAAAAATAGTAAATCAAACACAAACGATGAAGAAAAAGAACTTTCCGTAGGGACACAGGAGCAGTATGAAAGAATTCAAAATATAGGGTCGGTTATAGTTCCCTCCAAAGATAAAAAAATTTACTGCCTGACGATAATAGGCCAAATTGAAGGGCATAACTATCTTCCAAAAGAAAACAAAACCACAAAATATGAACACATTATTCCCGAACTTGTGGCAATCGAAGAAGACCCGGAAATACAGGGGCTGCTTATACTTTTAAATACCGTTGGAGGAGATATCGAAGCCGGCCTTGCTATTGCGGAGCTTGTGGCGGGAATGAGCAAACCTACGGTTTCGATGGTAATTGGCGGTGGGCATTCAATCGGTGTTCCTTTGGCGGTGAGCGCAGATGAATCATTTATAGCGCGCTCTGCCACAATGACGGTACACCCCGTTCGGACGAACGGTATGACAATCGGAGTTGTGCAGACATTTGAATATTTTCAAAAAATGCAAAAGAGAATATCGGATTTTGTGGTTTCTAATTCGAATATTTCAGAAAAAAGGTTTTACGAACTTTGCATGAATACAAAGGAGCTTGTTTTGGATATAGGTTCCGTGGTGGAGGGCGAGCAAGCCGTAAAAGAGGGATTAATCGACCACGTGGGGACGCTTTCTGATGCTTTGGAAGCGCTTAATAAGCTTATTAAAAAAAAGAAAAAACAAAAATAAACAGATAAAAATCAAGAATTTATTTTTTAAGTTCTTGATTTTTTTAATAATAACTGTAAAAATCTTTGAAAATCTGATATAATTTAATGTTAGAGAAAATCATACATATTTATTGATAAAAAAATAAAAAGATAAAGAGGAGCAGTTAACGATGAGTATTTTTAGCGCAGTAATTCAAGGGATAGTTCAGGGATTAACAGAGTTTTTGCCTGTTTCAAGCAGTGGACATCTTTTGATTTCTCAGCATATTTTAGGCGTCCATGAAGATAATTTGTTTTTTAATGTTATGCTTCATATAGGGACTTTGCTTGCGGTGCTGTTTGTTTATTACAAAAGCATTTTTAAGCTTATAAAGGCGTTTTTTGAGATGATTTCAGATGTTTTTAAAAAAAGGTTCAATATTAAAGATTTAAATCACGAAAAAAACATGGTTTTAATGCTCATTATAGGTTTAATTCCGTTGTTTTTGTTGTTTATTCCCGTTCCGGGCAGTGGCACGAATATAAAGGGTTTGGCTCCTGAACTTGCAAGCGAAAAAAATCTTTTTCTTGTGGGAATTGCGCTTATGATAACAAGCTTTATGCTAAAAATAGGGATTAATAAAAGAAAATCTTATAAAGTAAATGTGGCATTTGATTCAGACGGAAATTTATGGGACGGTAAAAAAGACCTTAATGTGATGGACGCACTTTGGATTGGTTTTACTCAGTTTGTTGCAGCGGTGTTTCCGGGAATTTCTCGCTCGGGGTCTACTTTGTCCACAGGACTTCTTAGAGAAATAAACAAAGAAACTGCGCTTGATTATTCCTTTATTTTGGGTGTGCCTGCAATTATTGCGGCAGCCGCCGTGGAACTTAAAGACGCTTTAAAATCCGGCGCTCTTTCAAATATAGATGTAATTCCTGTTGTAGTGGGAATGATTGTTTCCGCAGTAGTTGGATTTTTATCAATAAAACTATTCAAATGGCTTTTAAAAACAGACAAAATGATGATTTTTGTTGTTTATACTTTTGTAGTCGGGATTTTGTCGGTGATTATTGCAATAATAGAAAATATTTATGGCTTTAATTTATTTACTGGAAGACCTATTTAAAAAAATAAAGAAAGCGAGATAAAAAATGAAAGGGAAAGTTAACAAAAAATACGGGAAATACAGTAAAAATAGCAAAAAACAAAGCAGCCCGATAAAAGCGGTGCTACTCTTTGCTTTTGCTGTTTTTTTGATGTGCTTGATATTAATAAAAGGCGAAAATATTTGGCTTGCCATGCATAACTTTGTGTTTTCTCTTTTTGGCCCAAGCTGTATATTCTGGCCGATTTTAATTGGCGTGTTTGCTGTTTTTGATTCATGCGGCAAAAATAATAAAGAAATGAAATTTAAGTACGCAGTTTCTGCAGTGCTTGCTGTTTTGTGCAGCGCAGCTTTTTATGTGTTTGCCTTTAAAAATTTTTATGGAAATTTTGGCAGTTGGTTTGGATATATTTTTAATGAATGCATAAAAGGAAATCTAAACGGAAATTCAGGGCTTGTTGGTGCTTTAATCGGTCAGCCGCTTGTTTGGGGTTTTGGCCTTACCGGTGCAAAAATAAGCGTAATAATTATCATGTTCGTTTGTTTTATGTTTGTTTCCGGCAGAACACTCATGGAATTTTTAGGTGTATTTTCTAAGCCTGCAAAAGTTATAAAAGAAAAAATTGAAGATAGAACTACCGAATATAAAAATCGCCGAAATACTAATATTGATATAGACATCGGCGAGGAAAAAGTAAAGCCAAGGAAAGAAGAACCTTTAAGCGAAGATGAAGAAATTTCAAAAGTTACGGAAAAAATCCTTTCTAAAATAGAAAAAAAGCAAGCTGGTGATAATTTAAGTAAAGAAAAATTCGAAGAACACGAATTAAGCTCTCAAAAATTTTCAAATGACGAGGGAAAAGAGTACGAATTTCCGCCAATTAGTCTTTTAAAATCATCTGTATCGCCGAAAAGCGGAGATATTACCAGCGAGCTTAATAACGGCGGAAAAATACTTGTGGAAACATTAAAAAGCTTTAATGTTCAAACAAAAATTATAGATATTAGCCGTGGCCCTGCTGTTACGAGGTACGAACTTCAACCTGCAGCTGGAGTAAAAATAAGCAAAATAACGAATTTAGCCGATGATATAGCCCTTAATTTAGCGGCGCCCGGAGTAAGAATTGAAGCTCCGATTCCGGGGAAAGCCGCCGTGGGAATAGAAATACCTAATAAAGTTGTAAGTGTTGTAACTATGAAAGAGCTTATAAATTCATATGAGTTTAAACATGCAAAAAGTAAACTTACGGTTGTTTTGGGCCAAGATATTTCAGGTAATATAATGCTTGCGGACCTTGCCAAAATGCCGCATTTGCTAATAGCCGGTTCCACAGGTTCTGGAAAATCGGTGTGTATAAATTCTTTTATTATAAGTATTTTGTACAATGCTCGGCCCGATGAAGTAAAACTTGTTATGATAGACCCAAAGGTCGTTGAACTTGGAATTTACAATGGCATACCGCATTTGTTGGTGCCTGTGGTAACAGATGCCCGAAAAGCTGCAGGCGCACTTAACTGGGCAGTTAAAGAAATGCTTGCACGTTATAAAAAATTTGCAGAAAACAATGTAAGAGATTTGGAATCTTACAATAAATTAATTGAAAACAACCCATGCATTACAGACAAAGAGGGCGAAGTTCTGGAAAAAATGCCACAAATAGTCATTATAATAGATGAACTTTCAGACCTTATGATGGCTGCACCAAACGAGGTAGAGGATTACATATGTAGACTTGCTCAGATGGCTCGTGCAGCGGGCATGCACCTTGTTATTGCAACGCAGCGCCCGTCTGTTGATGTTATAACGGGAATTATTAAAGCAAATATTCCAAGCAGAGTGGCGTTTGCAGTTTCTTCGCAAATCGATTCACGAACGATACTCGATATGAGCGGCGCAGAAAAACTTCTCGGCCGTGGAGATATGCTGTTTTCACCTGTGGGTTCAGCAAAGCCGGTGCGTGTTCAGGGCTGCTACGTAACAGACAAAGAAATAGAAAAAGTAATAGAATTTTTAAAATCTTCCGGGGAAGTTTCTTACGACAATAAAGTCGCCGAAGAAATAGAGAAAAACACGCTTCTTGAAGGAGGAAAATCAGAAAATCAAGCTGTGGGCGGCGGAAATATTGACCCTGTGATGAAAGAAGCGGTGAAGTGCGTGGTGGAAGCCGGACAAGCTTCAACATCAATGCTACAAAGAAAGCTTCGGGTTGGTTACGCAAGAGCCGGACGCCTTATTGATGAAATGGAACAAATGGGGATAGTTGGGCCGCATGAAGGCTCTAAACCAAGGCAGGTTCTTATGAATTATCAGCAATTTTTAGAAATGAGTATGAATCAGGGTGAATAAGTGGCAAATTTGAAAAAGTATAAAGCAAAGAAGTTGTTCAAAAATTTAATTTCAGGAGCAATTTTAATATTTTTGGCAGTAGCATTCTTTTTAACAAACACAAAAGAAAATTACTGGAAGAACATATCCGAAAATCTTGATATTTCTTCTCAAAGTGTAAACTGCGATATGAAAGTGCATTTTTTAAATGTCGGCGACGCAGACTGCGCATATATTAAGTGCGGGGATTATAAAATTTTAATTGATGCTGCGGATAAAGAGCCGTCAGACACCGTTTGTGAATATTTAATTAAACATAATGTAAAAAAATTAGATTTGGTAATTATGTCGCATCCGCACAGAGACCACATCGGTCAAATGAAAAGCATTATAGATAATTTTGATATAGATAAGTTTGTTCAGTCCGATATTCCGGAAAACATTTTGCCAACATCAGTAACATACGAAAATATGCTAAAATCTCTTGTAGATAAAAAAGTAAACACAAAAACACTTGGCGCAGGCGACAATTTTAACCTGGGGGATTTAAAATTTAAAATCTTGGGGCCTGTAAAGAGCAGTGAAAACTTAAATAACTGCTCGTTGGTTGTTAAAATCGAGTATAAAGATGTTAGCTTTTTATTTACGGGAGATGCGGAAAAAGCTGAAGAATACAGTATGCTCAAATCAGTGAGGAATTTGAATGCCACAGTTTTAAAAGTGGGCCACCACGGAAGCACAACGTCCACCACTGCAAATTTTTTAAAGGCGGTGCATCCAAAATATGCGGTTATATCGTCTGAAGACAAGCAAAATAAAAATTCCGTTATAAAAAGGCTGGAGGAATCATGCGAAAGAGTTTATAAAACGTATGAAAACGGGAATATAATATTTATAACAGACGGGAAAAACATAGATATTAAAACAGAAAAGTAAAGGGGAGTTAAAAATGATTTTTTCTGTTGACCGCATAAAAGATGGCGTTTTAATATGCGAAGATATAGAAAGTGGCGATTTACAAATAGTAAAACCTAAAGAGAAAATACCAGAAATAAAAGAAGGCAGTATAATTGAAGTAAAAGACGGCAAAATCATTTTAAAAGAAAAAATTTACTTAAAGAGAAAAGAAAAAATTTTGAATCTTAGAAATAAACTTTGCGAAAGTGATATAATAAAAGAATAAAATTAATATAAAAAGGTTGTATTTTATTTAATTTGTGATAATATTGTTAACGAAATGAATTTTATTAAAAAATTTTTGAAAGAAAGGTTTATAAAAATGGGTAATTTTAAAAATTTAAAAAAGTTACTTTTGGGTTCGGCACTTAAAGATGATCAGTTAAAAAACGAAAAGCTGTCCAGGCTTTGGGGACTTCCGATAATGGCGAGCGATGCGGTGTCTTCGGTTGCATATGCTGTGGAAGAAATTTTAATAGCGCTTCTTCCTGCGCTGGGAATAATGGCTGCAAGTTTTGTGGGGTATGTTAGCGTTCCTATAATTCTTTTGCTTTTAATACTTATTTTTTCTTATTCTCAGATTATTAATCATTACCCAAATGGCGGCGGAGCTTATGTTGTTTCCAAAGAAAATTTCGGCAAAAAAGCTTCTCTTTTGGCGGCAACATGCCTTGTTATTGACTACATAATGACGGTTGCGGTAAGTGTTTCGTCTTCAACTGCAGCTATTTTAGCGGTTTATCCTTTTTTAGAACCTTATAGAATTATTATTTCTCTTGTTTGTGTAGGGCTGATAACACTTATAAATCTTCGTGGAATTGGTGAATCTTCTAAAATTTTTGGAATACCGACATATATGTTTATAATTTCCATGGTTGCCCTTATAATAACCGGTTTTGTTCGTTATTTTAGTGGCGCTCTTACGCCGATAAATTATTCTCCTGATCAAATTTCAAATATTTTAAATACAAATTTATCCGGAATGACGTTAACGCTGTTCTTGTGTGCGTTTTCTTCGGGCTGTTCGGCGCTTACTGGTGTGGAAGCGGTAAGTAATGCCATACCAAGCTTTAAAGAGCCTTCGCAAAAAACAGCCAGACAAGTCCTTTTTATGCTTGGTGGAATAATTATATTTATATTTGGCGGAACAAGCTTTTTGGCAACCTTTTTAAATGTTGTGCCCATTAGCGAAAAAACAGTTCTTTCGCAAATGGCATATGAAATTTTTGGCAGCGGAATAATGTTTTATGTGCTGCAATTTACAACTTCACTTATTCTTTTGCTTGCAGCAAATACTTCTTACAGCGGTTTGCCTATACTTCTTTCTATTTTAGCAAAAGATAGATATATGCCTCGACAATTTTCTCAAAGGGGAACAAAACTTAGCTTTTCAAACGGAATAATGTTTATATTTATAACAAGTTCGCTACTTTTAATAGCATTTAACGCAGATACTCATCGTTTGATACCATTTTATTCTGTAGGCGTTTTTGTTTCGTTTACAATTTCGCAGTTTGGAATGTTTATAAAATGGATGCGTTCAAAAGAACCGGGTTGGCAGTATAAATCTTTGATAAACGGTTTTGGTGCATTGGTAACTTTTGTGGGTTCGATTGTTGTGTTTACTACCAAATTTACACACGGTGCATGGGCGCTTTTAATAGTAACACCGCTTTTAATGTGGTTTATGTCTGCAACGCACAGCCATTATTTTAGATTTTTAAAAGGTATAAGCATTTTGGGATATAACTATAAATATAAAAAGAGCAACAGCAACGATTCTTTTCCTTGCGTTGTGCTTATAAACAAGATGAATAGGGCGGCGCTGAAAACTTTTGATTATGCCAACGAAATAACTTCTAATGTTACGCCGCTGCATATTTCTGTTTCAAAATCGGAAACAGAAAGGCTTCAAAAGCAGTGGAAAGACCTTAAAATAGAAGTTCCGTTAAAAATAATATACACCCCCTACCGAGATATAATTACACCTATTGAAAATTATATAAACGAGCGTGAAAAAGAGCTTAAAGACGGGCAAAGTCTTACAGTGGTTTTAACAAGAATAAGCGGTAACGGCTGGAAAGATAAAATATACCATAATCAAACAACATTTTTCATTGAGCAACAGCTCAGAAAGCATGAAAATGTTGCAACTATATTGGTGCCGTATTTTTACAGCAAACCTAAATCAAAAAGCAAAAATAAGCTTTTACATAAATAGGAGGATATAAATTTAAGTGAAAAAATTTTTAAAATGTATAGCGGCTGTTTGTTTTGTGTGTTTTTGTTTTTTTATTGGTGCTTTTGCCAAAGGTGATAGCCTTGAAAACATTAAATCAAGAGGGTACGTAAAAGTTTCTACAAATGCGGAATTTGAGCCTTTTGAATACAAAGACGCAGACAAAATAAAAGGAATAGACATAGACATAGTAAAAAAAATAGCAGAATATCTGGGAGTAGATGTTCAGATTAATGATGTTTCTTTTGACGCCGTTACACTTGAAATAAAAAACAAAAAATGCGATCTTGCGATTTCTGCAATGAGTTACAGCGAAGAAAGAGCGCAAAATGTAAGCTTTTCTGACTCTTATTATACTTCTAAACAGGTAATTATAGTTCCAAATGAAAGCGAAATAAAATCCGAAAAAGACCTTCATGGAAAAAGCATAGGTGTTGCGATGGGTTTTACGGGCGATATTTATTGTACGCAGCATTATTCGGATTCTAAAATAGAAAGATATAGCAAATCGTCAGATGCAGTTTTTGACCTTTTAAACGGCAGGTTGGATGCTGTGGTGGTAGACGAAGTTCCTGCGCGCAGTCTTGTAAACTTATCTAATAATTTATGTAAGATATTAGATGGATACTGCCTTTTTGAAGAAGAGTACAGAATAGTTGTATCAAAAGATGAAGATGAGTTACTAAATGTAGTAAATGAAACGCTTCATAAGATGAAAGAAACAGGAGAAGTAGAAAAAATAATTAATTCTTATGTGAAAAATTCACAAACCCCAAGTGTGGATTTTATTGGACAAATTTATAATAATTTGGTTTATAAAGATCGATACAAAATGATTTTTAATGGATTTTTAACCACTTTAGAAATAACTTCCGTAGCGCTTTTGATCGGTATTACCTTGGGGCTTGTGGTTTCACTTATAAAAATAAGTAAAAGCAGTAGCATTCTATTTAAATTTTTAAAAGCCCTTGCAAATATTTATTTAACTATTATCAGGGGAACCCCATTGGTTGTGCAGCTTTTTGCAATATATTATTTAATACTTTCTGCAACTGGGCTAAATAAAATAACGATTGCCATGATAGCTTTTGGAATAAATTCCGGAGCGTATGTGGCGGAGGTTATAAGGTCGGGAATACTTTCCGTGGATGCAGGGCAATATGAAGCAGGGCGTTCGCTGGGGTTAAATTCTTTTACAACCATGAAGAAAATAGTTCTTCCGCAGGCATTTAAAAATGTTTTGCCGACGCTTGTAAATGAATTTATCCAATTAGTAAAAGAAACCTCTGTTGCAGGTTTTATAGGTGTAACAGACTTGTCCAGAGCGGGGGATATAATAAGGAGCCAAACATACGAACCTTTTGTGCCTCTTGCTACCGTGGCGGTGATATATTTAGCGGTGGTTATACTTACCACTTTCTTAATGTCGTTTATGGAAAGGAGACTTCGTGCCAGTGATAAGCGTTAAAAACCTTTATAAAGAATTTAAACACAGCGGAAAAACACAAAGGATTCTAAACGGCATAAACATAGACTTTAAAAAAGGCGAAAGAGTTGCCATAATTGGGCCGTCGGGATCCGGAAAAAGTACTTTTTTAAGATGTTTAAACAGATTAGAAATTCCCACAAGCGGTGAAATATTGTTTGAAGGGAAAAGTATTATAGACCCAAAATGCAATATAGATGAAATAAGGCAAAATATCGGTATGGTGTTTCAGCATTTTAACCTTTTTCCGCACCTTACAATACTTCAAAATATAACTTTGGCACCCGTTGCGCTTAAACTTTATTCCAAAAAAAATGCAGAGGAATGCGCACTCGCTCTTTTAGAAAAAGTGGGGCTTAAAGATAAAGCAAACACATACCCTGCAAAGCTTTCGGGTGGGCAAAAGCAACGTGTTGCGATAATTCGTGCACTTATTATGAACCCAAAAGTAATACTTTTTGATGAGCCTACGTCGGCTCTTGACCCGGAAATGATTAAAGAAGTAATTAATGTTATGAACGACATTGCAAAGCAGGGCATGACAATGATAGTTGTAACTCATGAAATGAGTTTTGTCCGTGAGGCGGCAACAAGGGTTGTTTTTATGGACAATGGTAGAATTTTGGCGGACGAAACTCCGGAAGAACTTTTTAATAATTGCCAGAATGTTCGTGTGAGTAGATTTTTGCAAAAAATTATATAAGGGGTTTAAAAAGGAAAAATGAAAATAATAACAAAATCCCAGCAAGAAACCGAAAACTTTGCAAAAGAAATCGGAAAAAAATTAAAGGGTGATGAAATAATTGCTCTTTATGGGGATTTGGGTGTGGGAAAAACTGTATTTACAAGGGGTTTGGTAAGCTGCTTTGGAACAAAAAATGCAGTAACAAGCCCCACTTTTACGCTTGTTAATGAATATGCGGCTCCAAAGTTTAAAATATATCATTTTGATATGTACAGAATAAAAAACCTTGAAGATCTTGAATCTACGGGTTTTTTCGACTATATGTACAAAGGTGTTTTTGTAATAGAATGGAGCGAAAATATAGAAAATTATTTGCCGGAAAAAACTATTAAGATTTACATTGAAAAAAACGAAAATGATTCCGAAAGGATTATAACGCTAAAAGGGTGGAATAATAAATGAAAGTATTGGCGGTTGATTCTTCCTCTGTAACCGCTTCGGTTGCGATTTTAGAGGATAAAGAAGTTATAGCACAGTATTTTTTAAACGTAGGGCTCACTCATAGCCAGACTTTGGCACCGATGATAGAGTCTGTTTTAAAATGCTCTAAAATATCGCCTTCTGAGATTGATTTATACGTAGCAACAAACGGTCCCGGCTCTTTTACCGGCATTAGAATTGGGTTATCCACCGTAAAAGCTATGGCATTGGTAAATTCCAAGCCGTGTTTGGGTGTTTCTTCGCTTTATTCTTTGGCGTATAATCTTAAAGATAAAAACAATATTTTATGCGCTTGTATGGACGCGCGAAATAATCAAGTGTATAATGCGATTTTTAAGGTGGAAAATAATAAAATAATAAGACTTACGGAAGATAGAGCGGTTGATATTAATGATTTGAAAATAGAACTTAGTAAATTTAAAGAGAAAATAGAAATTGTTGGAGATGGCGCCGAAATATGCTATAATAGTTTTAAAGAAAGCGATGAAAATTTTGCTAAAAACATACTTTTTCACAGCGAAAACAAGTATATAAGTGCGGCTAATTTAGGTTTTGCTGCAGCTGAAATTTATAGCAGCGAAAAAGATAAAAACAAGATAAATTCAGAAATAAACTATATAAGAATTCCCCAGGCGCAAAGGCTTTTGGAGGAAAGTAAAAAATTGTAGGTGATTTTAAGTGTTAGCAATAGGTTCGGATCACGCCGGGTATGAATTAAAAGAAAAAATTAAAAAATATTTTGAAGAAAATGGCATAAAATTTACCGATTTTGGAACTTTTAGCTTGGAATCTTGCGATTACCCAATAATTGCAGAAAAAGTCGGTAATTCGGTTTTAAATAAAGAAAGCGAAAAGGGAATTTTGATATGCGGAGCCGGAATCGGAATGTCTATTGCCGCAAATAAAATAAAAGATGTAAGAGCGGCACTATGCTACGAGCCGGAGCTTGCAGAACTTGCAAGAAAGCACAATAACGCAAACGTTCTTTGCATTGGCGGCAGGTTTACTGATTTTGAAAAAGCAAAAGAAATAGTAAAAACTTTTTTAAATACAGATTTTGAAGGCGAAAGACATCAAAGAAGAATAGATATGATAAAAAAATTAGAAAATAATTAAATAGGAGGCTTGAAAAATGTCTGATAATGTTTTGATAATGGATCACCCGCTAATTCAGCACAAAATATCACTTTTAAGGGATAAAAACACGGGCCCAAAGGAATTCAGAGAGTTAATAAGCGAAGTTACAATGCTTATGTGCTATGAATCTTTGCGTGATTTACCATTAAAAGAAGTGGAAATAGAAACTCCGATTGCAGTGGCAAAAACTAAAATTTTGGAGGAACGACATTTGGCATTTATACCGATTTTAAGGGCAGGCCTTGGCATGGTAGAAGGTGTTGTTAATATGGTTCCTACGGCCAGAGTGGGTCATATTGGTCTTTACCGTGATCCGGAAACCTTGAAACCTGTTGAATATTACTGCAAATTACCAGTTGACATAAGCAAGGGAGATGCTATAATTTTAGACCCTATGCTTGCCACGGGAGGATCGGCCATTGATGCTATCAACAGCGTTAAAAAACATAATCCAAGGTCAGTAAAATTTATGTGTATAATCGCTTCAAAGCAAGGAATAGAAGCTCTTACAAAAGCTCACCCGGACGTTAAAATTTATTGTGCGGTAAAGGATGCACGTTTAAACGAACATTCTTATATTGTGCCTGGACTTGGAGATGCTGGAGACAGGATTTTTGGTACGAAATAAAATTTTTTATAAAAGGAAATATTGTTTATGGAAAAAATAAAAGACGCCATTTGGCGTTTTGTTAAAAGGTATAGAAAGTATGCGCTGTTTTTCTGCGATTTTATCATATGGAATCTTTCTTTTTATGTATCTTTTGCAATAAATAAAAATAGCTTGACGTTTATACCACTTGACGAACGTTTCTTTGAGTACTTGTTAATGGTAAACGTCTGCTTTGTTGCTATGTTTTTATTGTTTAAACTGTACGATAAAATTTGGAGATATGCAGATGTGGAGGACTTTTTCTACGCAGGTTTGGCCACATTTTGCGCCAATATACTGTTTTTTATTTCAACCCGAATATTTATGATGAAAATGAGCCCCAGAATGCATGTTTTGTTTCTTTTGTCGTCGCTTGTGGCAATAATTTTGTTTAGGCTTCTTTATAGAATAAATCGCCTTATAGACAATGTTTCAAACGAAGATATAGCAAACAAAAAAAGAATGCTTATAGTTGGTGCGGGGGAATCTACTGCGCTACTACTGAGGGAAATGTTTAAATATTCCGCAAATCAGTATATTCCCGTGGCAATAGTGGACGATGACCACGAAAAAATTGGGCGAAAAATACTTGGTGTAAAAGTGGAAGGAACAACCGAGCAAATACCCGAATACTGCGAAAAACTCAAAGTGGAAGTAATATTATTTTCAATTACATCGATTTCCACAAAAGATAGAAGAAGAATACTTGATATTTGCGCAAAAACGAATTTGGAAGTAAGAATTATTCCAAATATGTATGAAACTCTTACTTCCGGCAGTTCAATAGCTGCTTCAATGAGAAAAATAAAAGTGGAAGACCTTTTGGGCAGAGAACCTATTATTTTTGATAAGAACAAATACGGGCAGTATATAACCGGTAAAACCGTTTTGGTTACTGGTGGGGGAGGTTCCATTGGTTCAGAACTTTGCCGGCAAATAGCTGCACTTGGTTGCAAAAGGCTTATTATTCTTGATATTTACGAAAATAGCGCTTATGAAATTCAGCAAGAACTAAAAATGAAATATGGAAACAGCCTTGATTTATCGTTGGAAATTGCCACAATTTGTGATAAAAAAGAGCTTGAAGATATATTTGAAAAAGAAAATATAGACGTGGTTTTTCATGCGGCAGCCCACAAACACGTTCCGCTTATGGAAAAAAATTCGGAAGAGGCCGTGAAAAATAATGTCTTTGGCACAATAAATTTGATTAATTGCGCAGATAAATATAAAGTGAATAAATTTGTGCAAATATCCACCGATAAAGCCGTTAATCCAACAAATGTAATGGGTGCAACAAAAAGAATTTGCGAAATGCTTATACAAATGAAAAACCGTGAAAGTGAAACGGAATTTGTAGCGGTTAGGTTTGGTAATGTTTTGGGTTCAAACGGTTCGGTTATACCGCTTTTTGAGGAGCAAATCAAAAAAATGGGGCCTGTAACAGTTACGCACCCTGATATAATACGCTATTTTATGACCATACCGGAGGCGGTGTCGCTGGTGATAACCGCAGGAAGCATGGCGAATGGTGGAGAAATTTTTGTTCTTGATATGGGCGATCCCGTTAAAATTAAAGATTTGGCAGAAAATCTAATAAGGCTTTCAGGACTAATTCCGCACGAAGATATAAAAATTGAGTATACTGGTTTAAGGCCTGGTGAAAAGCTTTTTGAAGAGCTTCTTATGGACGAAGAAGGCATACAAAAAACAAAAAGCAAAAAAATATATATCGGTCATCCTATTGACTTTAATGTGGATAAATTTAAAGATGAGCTGGAAAACCTTAAAGAAATATGCGCCGAAGGAAATAAAAAAGAAATAGAAAATATGCTGGTAAAAATTGTGCCAACATTTAAACGCGAAAACCGCATAAATTAAATTTAAAGCATACCAAAAATTTATGGTATGCTGTTTATTTTTTTAATTTCGTCTGTGGCGAGTTTGTCGCAAAGTTCGTTTTCCGGGTGACCCGCATGGCCTTTTACCCAGTTTATTTTATATTTATGATTTTTAAGCAAATCAAGGAGCTTTTCCCACAAATCCGGGTTTATTGCCGGTTTATTGTCCGATTTTTTCCAGCTGTTTTTGCGCCAATTTTCTGCCCAGCCTTTGTTTATGCCGTCGCAAAGATATTTTGAGTCTGTGAATATATTTATTTTGCATTTTTGGTTCACAATTTCCAGTGCTTTAATTAAAGCGGTCAGTTCCATGCGGTTATTGGTGGTTAATTTTTCGCCGCCGGAAATTTCTTTTCTGTGGGAGTTATAAATAAGCACCGCCCCCCAACCTCCGGGGCCGGGATTTCCGCTGCATGCGCCGTCTGTGTATACTGTAATTTCTTTCATTTTTTATACCTCATTTATAAAAATTTTGAAAAAATGGATTTATTTGGAATTTTTGTTGACACATTTTAATTTTTGTGATACAATAATTTTAACATTTGTTGTACGGATTTATTTTTTATTTTTATACTCGGAATTTTAATATAATAATTTTAAAAAAATTAATCAGTTTATTTTTATTTTCTGATTTTATGTTTATTTTTATGTAATTATATAATACGCAAATTAAAGGAGAATGCTAATGGAAGACAATTTAAGCAAAAAAAATCAAAAACCAAGTAAACCAATAAAAAAAGTAATATCAAACGGCAAAAATAAGAAATCTACCATAACAAATTATAACACAAGTAAAGATGCAAATAAAACCGTAAACTTAAATGTAAATTATTATAAAGAAAAAAACACAAAAAAAAGCGGTAACTCAAAAATTGTTAAAAGTTATTCCAAAATGCCAAAAAGTGGCCTGAAAAGGCAATATAACAAATCCGCTAAATCGGTAAAAGTTGTTTTTTTGGGTGGGCTTAATCAAATTGGGAAAAATATAACGGCATTTGAATGCGACAACGAAATAATTATAGTTGATTGCGGTATGTCGTTCCCAGATGGCGAAATGCTTGGCGTTGACTTAGTTATACCGGACTTTTCATATTTGGAAGCAAACAGAGAAAAAATTAAAGGTTTGGTAATAACTCATGGTCATGAGGATCATATTGGTTCAATACCGTATCTTTTAAACAAAATTAACGTTCCGATTTATGCAACTCCGCTTACTGTGGGGTTAATAACAAACAAGCTTAAAGAGCATAGACTTTTAAACAGTACAAAATTAAACACAGTAACCGAAGGTCAGACCATAAAATTAGGTTGCATGAGTGTGGAATTTATAAGGGTAAACCATTCTATACCTGATGCGGTAGCCCTTGCAATAAGAACCCCCGCAGGAATGATAGTCCATACGGGTGACTTTAAAATAGATTGTATGCCTTCAAGGGGCGAAATGATAGACTTGGCCAGATTTGCCGAACTTGGCAAAGAGGGAGTCTTGGCGCTTATGGCAGATTCGACAAATGCCGAAAGGCCGGGCTACACCATGACCGAAAAAAAGATAGATCAGTCGTTTGAAAGGCTGTTTCAAAAAGCTAAAAACAAAAGGATTATAATAGCAACTTTTGCATCGAATATAGGCAGAATACAGCAAATTATTAACTGCGCAGCAAATTATGGCAAAAAAGTGGCTTTTTCCGGACGTAGCATGATAAACAACGTTGCAATCGCAAAACAAATGAATTATTTGGATGATCCTGAAAACGTAATAATTGATTTAGATTTAATAACAAAATACCCGAAAGATGAAATTGTTTTGGTTACAACCGGAAGCCAGGGTGAGCCCATGTCTGCATTGCATAGAATGGCATCGTCGGAACACAAAAAAGTGGAAGTCGGCCCGGAAGACTTTATAATAATTTCCGCAACACCTATTCCCGGAAATGAAAAAATGGTAGGCAACGTTGTAAACGAACTTATGGGGCTTGGTTGTGAAGTTGTTTACGAATCGATGTACGAGGTTCACGTTTCGGGGCATGCATGCCAGGAAGAACTGAAAATTATTCAAGGAATAGTCAAGCCGCAGTATTTTATCCCTGTTCACGGTGAACGCAGACACTTAATGAAGCACGCTAAATTAGCGGTTTCTATGGGTATGCCGGAAAGCAATGTTTTCGTGGGGGATACGGGCGATATTCTGGAAATAAGCAAAAATAGCATGAAAAAAACCGGTCAGATTCCTTTGGAACTTGTGCTTGTGGACGGAATTGGCGTTGGTGATGTTGGCAGTATAGTTCTGCGAGACCGCAAACATTTGGGAGAAGATGGCCTTATTGTGGTTGTTGCAACGCTTGATTCGTTGGATAAACATGTTATTGCGGGACCGGATATTGTTTCGCGCGGATTTGTCTATGTAAGAGAGTCCGAAGATTTAATTGAAGAAGCAAAAAGCGTTGCGCTGGGTGTTTTGGAAAGCTGTGCAGACAAAAAACTGCGTGATTGGGGAGTTATGAAAACTAAAGTGAAAGATGAACTTTATAAATTTTTCCATAACAAGACCCGCAGAAACCCTGTAATATTGCCAATTATTATGGAAGTATAATTATTTTTATTATTATTTTCAAAAAAAGCTGGAGAAAATCTTGTTTTATAGGTATAATAATGTTATTACTTATAAACATTTTCTTTAGCTTTTATTTTTAAGAGGTGAAATTAAATTGAAAAATAGTAATGCTTTAATTTACAGAATTTTTATGCTTATGGTGGCAGTGTTTTTAATTATCAGCTTGCCATTTGCACTTTATAATTATATTATATTGGTTGTTAGTATTTGCATTGGAGTTGTTGGCTCACTGGCTATTTTGGTATTTTTAAAAAGCTACGGCGGCTGTAGATTTAAAACGGTAAATGTTATTAAAGAATATATTGATTCTAATTATAAAGACCTCATAGATTGCATAAAAACGCCTCTTGTTTTAACCGCAGCAAAAGACCCGAATAAAATCATTTTTTATAATAAAGAATTTAAAAAAGAATTTTTTGAAGATAATTATTGCCAAGATGATTTATTGGCCGCATATTCAGGCGGACAAACTGCAGAAAACTTGCTGAAAAAAGAAAAAACCCCGGTTTCTTATAAAGAAAAGAAGTTTAATGTAAGCGCAGAAAAAATAGGCGATTTTATTGTTTTTTGCTTTCAAAACGATACAAAATATAAAGATTTAAAAAAGAAATATATAGATTCTAGGGCATGCGTAGGGCTTGTGATGTTTGATAACAAAGAAGAACTTGCCGAAAGCAGCGAAGATGAAAAAATGTCCATTATAAAAGTAGCGGTGGATAATGTTCTTAGCAGCTGGGCAAAAGGCATTAACGGTATTTTGAAAAAATTAAACAACGGGAAATATATAATTGTATTTGAAGAAAAGTATTTAAAAGGTCTTGTATCGGAAAAATTTAAAATTTTAAATAAAATTCACGAAGCAAAAATAGATGACCACAAATATGCAACGATTTCTATTGGTATAAGCAGCGGTGCGGAGAATTTTTTAGAGGCTAAAAATTGGGCGGAAAAAGCGCTTAATATGGCTTTGGGACGTGGCGGAGACCAAGTGGCGATAAAAAATAAAACAAAATATGAATTTTTTGGTGGCGCTTCAAAAGGTTTGGAAAAACGCAGCAAAGTTCGCACTCGTGTGGCGGCAATGGCTATTTTAGAAAAAATTGAACTTAGCGATAATGTGTTTATTATGGGCCATAAGTATTCTGATTTTGATTCAGTTGGAGCAGCGGCAGGCCTTTACGGGATTTGTTCAAAATTAAAAAAGAAAAAATCATACATCGTTGTGGATAAAAGCCGTTCGCTTGCGGGCTTAGCAATTAATCATTTGGAAAAATCAGGGCAAGAAAGTATTTTTATAACCCCCGAAGATGCGATTCCGTTAATAACTGAAAATTCGCTGCTTATAGTGGTGGATACGCACTCGGTTAAATTTTTGGAAAATCTTGATGTTTATAATAAAATCAGTAATGTTATCGTGATTGATCATCATAGACTAAGTGTAGACAAAATAAAAAACGCATCTATATTTTTTCACGAACCTTTTGCTTCTTCAACTTGTGAGATGGTTTCTGAATTAGTGCAGTATATGGGTGATAAATATTTAAAAAAGGCAGAAGCGGAGTGTTTGCTTGCCGGAATTATGCTGGATACTAAAAGTTTTTCGCTAAAATCCGGCATAAGAACTTTCGAAGCGGCAGCGTATTTAAAGAAAAAAGGTGCCGATAATCTTTCGGTTAAAAAAATGTTTGCA
>JAFQXU010000008.1 GCA_017406805.1 Clostridia bacterium
CACCTTTTTTAAAAAAATTTAAGCCTCTCTGAAAAAAACTTAATTCCAAAGAAGCTTTAGATTAAAAAAACTATATTTAATTCTAAATCATAGGCCTACCAATTTCTCTCCAATCCAAATCTCCTCTTTCAAGACCATGAATCAAAACTTCTGCAGTGGCAATATTAGTTGCAACAGGTATAGTGTGAACATCGCAAAGCCTTAGCAAATCATTTTCAGGTTGCCCGATAAATTCCGGATGTACACCATCTCTGAAAAATATAAGCATATCAATCTCTCCGCAAGAAATGCGAGAAGAAATTTGTTGATTTCCGCCTTGAGGTCCACTTAAAAATTTAACTATCCTTAAACCTGTGGCTTCAGAAACGAGTTTCCCCGTGGAAGCCGTTGCGCAAAGCTTATGTTTGCTAAGTACTCCGCAATAAGCAATGCAGAACCTTACCATTAATTCTTTTTTTGCGTCTTGAGCAACAAGTGCAATATTCATATCTTTATCCTCCTAATAAACAACTATTTTTTATTTAAAAATACAATCTAAATATAATTCTTACATTGATATTATACTACATTTAAAGTGAAAATTCTATTTAAACTCTAAAATTTAATATAAAATTATAATATTTAACTTAACTTTGGCTTTTATATTTTATATATACAACAATTTACAAAAAATGTCAATATATTTTTTTATATTTTTTATTCCAATTTAGAATTTTTAAAGTAAAATATTTTATTTTTTTAAGTCGAAATAAGCATCCATAATGTCTCTGGCCACATTTTTTGATAAAGTTCCTGATTTTCCGTGAGCAATAACAACCGAAATTGCAATCTGAGGGTCATCATACGGTGCAAAACATATAAAGGTTGTATGGTCGGAGCCTGAATTTTGCGCTGTACCTGTTTTTGCGCCTATTGGAATAGGATAATTTGCAAAATCTCTCGCTGTTCCGCTAAGAGCGACTTCGCGCATTCCTTCTTTAACGGCTTTCAAATTTTCTTCTGAAATACCTGTATCTTCCATTAATTCTGGTGCATCTTCCTTTATAATTTTTGAGCGTGCGTAGTCCATAATTTTTTTCACAATATGAGTTTTGTATCTTTTGCCGCCATTCGCTATTGTAGCTGTATATGTGGCAAGTTGCACGGGAGTTATCATGTTGTCGGATTGCCCTATTGCTGCCTGCGAAGAACCCGATTCATACCAATGCGAACCCACGTCTGTCGAGTGTTCGGGTCCTGCAACAACACCTTTACTTTCGCCGATTTCCACTCCGGTTTTTACACCTATTCCAAATTTATTTGCATATTCCGCCAAAAGTGTAGCACCAAGGCGCCTTCCAAGTTCGGCAAAATAAACATTGCAAGACTTGGAAAGAGCTTTTAAAAGATTAGAAGCGCCATGAACTCCCATACATTTTAAACTATATCCACGGTAATAATTAAAACTTCCGCCGCAATACACGGTTTCACTTGGTTTAATTTTGCCGCTTTGAAGGGCAGCGCAAGCCACAAGCGGCTTATATATAGAACCGGGAGCATACGCCCCGGAAAAAGCCCTGTTTAAAAGCGGAACAGCTTTATCCCCCGCAAGTTCGGTGTAATAACTTCTATCCTCCATAAACCTTGTTAAATCGTAGCTAGGGTAAGTAGCCGCAGCCAAAACTGAAAAATCTTTAACATTTAGCACAACAGCTGCTCCGGACGTAGCGTCCGAGGCAATTTGATGCGCTTTTTCCACATTTTCTTTTAAAGATTTGTTTGCTACTTCTTGCAATTTTGATGATAAAGTTAAAAACACAGTGTTTCCGGCTTTGGCAGGCTTTTTTTCCGAAACATTTATAATTTCTCCACCAACGTTGGACATCTGCACCATACGAGTACCGCCGATTCCTCTTAAATCATCTTCCAAAAACCGCTCTACTCCGGATTTTCCTATTAATTCGTCCATGCTATAAGTATCTTTTCTTTGTTCGTATTCTTCGCTGGACATAAACCCCGTATACCCCACAATATGCGGCGCAACGGTACCGTTAACATATTTTCTGACAAGCGAAGTTTGTATAATTACTCCCGGAAGTTCATCTGATTTTTCAGCAATAACTATCACGGCTTCTTTGGAAACCTTTTCAGACAAAACATACGGAACAGATTTAGAATAATATCCTCCGCCGTTTTTATCTATATTATATTTAATACTGCAAAGAATTCTCCGCTCTGCATCTGTGTGATTAATATTTGATATATCATATTTAACGCAAAGTTTATTTATGCAGTTTTCGGCAGAACTACCCTCTGATAACCCCAAAAAAGTTTTTAAGCTTTTTATCTGGCTTTCTTGGTTTTCTTCAAAATAAAAACCGTCGCTGTTTACACCAATGGGAAGTATGTCAATCCATTCACTGCCCAGCGATTCCAAAAGATCAATAACTTCTAAAACAACTTCATTTTCCCTGCTTTTTTCCACCGCCAAGCGATTAAGTATCACTTTGTACCCAGTGTCGTTAACGGCAAGGCCTTCTCCGTAACAATCGAGTATTTCTCCTCTTACAGGGTCAGTTTTCAAAAAATAAATATTGCTGCTATTAGCTCTTGTTTTGTAGTACTCGTAATTAAATATTTGCCAATCAACCAAACGTGAAATAAAAACCGCACAAACAACCAAAATGAAAGCCAAAAGAAAAATATACCTTTTTACATTAAAAAATCTCATCGCTTTCACCCCCGTTTTTCACTAAACTTATAATAAATATATCTATTAAAAAAGTACGCTAAAACAAACAAAACCCCAGAATAGCATATTATTGGAACAAATACATTATTCCACACGTAAAAATTGTTTTGAACCCCTAATTTGGAATAATTAAAACAATTTTTTAAAAAACATACGATTGAAAGGATAACAAAATTAAAAATCATGGCAGAAAACAAATTTATTTTTATAAAATACTTAAACATAATACCCGTAAAATAGCCGATTAAGCCCAAAACCAGCATAAAACACCCCGGAACCGTGCCAAAAGAAACGTCTACCAAAATTCCGCAAACAAGCCCCAAGCCAAGGGAAAAAATTTCACTTTCAAAAACCACGGCAGAAACAAAAAAAGGAACCAAAACCAAAGGTCTTACCCCGCATATTTCGGCATTAAGACCCGGAATTTGTTCCAAAGAATAAAGCAAAAAAAACTCAAAAATATAAACACACAGGCGCAAAATTAAGAAAAAATCGTGTTTTTTCATTTTATCTCCTTAAATTATTTATTCAAATCTATCTTCAATTCGCCCTTGCCCTGAAAATCTGTTACAACAAAAACATATTTTACGTCTTTGATATTTTCAAAAGGTTCCACCGTGGCATAATAAGAAGATTCGTGGTCATCATAATCAACAGAAAGAATTTTGCCTACTTTAAGATTTTTTGGGTACATACCGCTAAGGCCGTTTGTGGAAATAATATCCCCATTTTTTAAATCACTTTGCGAAGAAATAAACTTCATTTTTGTAAGATTATCTTTTATTTTTTCGGTGGAGCCGTTTACAATGCCACTTTCACCGGTTCTTGAATCCAAAACTCCTATATTTGCCTTTGGAGAAAGAATGGTTTTAACTTTGCTGGAAACCGAATTCACCTGAGAAACCACTCCAACCATGCCATTTTCCGTTATAACAGCATCATTTAAAGAAATACCGGATTTAGAACCGCAATCTATTACAAACTCACCCAAAAATTCTCCCGGCGAAGAACCTATAACCGCCGCAGAAACAAACTGAAAGCTTTTGTTTGAATTTTTAAAATCATAGTACTTGGCAAAACGTGCGTTTTCCCTTTTTACATCATAATAATCAATAACAGTATCGCGAAGCTCGCCAATTTCTTTTTTCAGTTTTTCGTTTTCATCTTTAAGCTCGTCTTTTTCTTTAAAATAATAATCAAAATCATGAGCAGAATTAGAAAGGTTGCTAAAACTCTTTTGCAAAGGAACCGTTATATAAGAAACAACATTTGTAAAAATATTTTCTTCAGTATTTACACTGCCGTAAACAATAATACCCAAGGAAATCAAAAATACCCCAAGTAAAATTTTAAATTGGTTACTTTTAAAAAAGTTCAAAGCAATTTCACCTCTGAAAAAAATATTAAAACCAAAAAACTAGCGTGTTCTGCGTCCTTTATAATATTCTTTAGGCATAGATATTTCCAAGCATTTTCCTGTGCCATCCACAACACAATCAAGCGGCCTTTCCGCAATATAAACCGGCATTCCTGTGCTTTCTGAAATTAATTTATCAAGTCCTCTTAAATGTGCTCCGCCACCGGTTAACATTATTCCGCGGTCAATAATATCCGCCGAAAGTTCGGGTGGAGTGTTTTCCAGCGTACTTTTTATTGCATCAACAATACATCTGAGTGGTTCTGAAAGAGCTTCTCTGACTTCCGCAGCCGTTATTACTATATTTTTCGGCAAACCGTCCAAAAGATTTCTTCCTTTTATGCTCATTTCTCCTTCATCATCATAAGGAACAGCAGAACCGATCTTTATTTTAATATCTTCCGCAGTTCTTTCACCAATAAGAAGATTATATTTTCTTTTTACATAAGATACTATTGCTTCGTCAAGTTTATCCCCTGCAACTCGCTCAGATGTGGCAGTAACTATATCACCAAGCGAAACTACCGCCACTTCGGAAGTTCCACCGCCGATATCAACAACCATACTGCCCGTCGGCTCAGAAACAGGAAGCCCAGCACCGATAGCAGCAGCCATAGGCTCTTCAATAAGTTCCACAATCCCTGCACCGGCCTGCTTTGCAGCATCTTCCACAGCTCTTTTTTCCACTTCCGTAACTCCCGAAGGTATACAAATTATAACCCTTGGTCTGCTAAAAAACATGCTTCTTACAGTTTTGCAAATAAAATATTTAAGCATACTTGCGGTTATATCAAAATCCGCAATTACCCCATCTTTAAGAGGTCTTACGGCAATAATAGACCCGGGCGTCCTGCCAAGCATTTCTTTTGCTTGTGTTCCCACTGCCAAAACATTACCGTTTCTAACGTCCAGTGCCACAACAGACGGCTCTCTTTTTACTATTCCTTTTCCTTTTAAAAAAACCAAAGTATTGGCTGTACCTAAATCAATTCCTATTTCTTTTGAAAACATTTATAAATTTCCTCCTAAAACAACATATATAACATTTTTTAAACTAAATAAAATTATACCATAAAAGCACTAACTAAAATGTAAAAAATTATTTTTATTTTCCCGTTGAACCAAAACCACCCGTTCCACGCTCGGTTTCGTCCAAAGTTTCCACTTCTTCGGTTTCCACCATGCAAACAGGCATAACAACCATCTGCGCTATTCTGTCGTTTGGCTTTATAGTATATTCATCGCTACTTAAATTATAAAGCCCCACACCAATTTCTCCGCGGTAATCGCTGTCTATAACGCCCACACAATTAGAAAGCGTTATTCCATGCTTAACTCCAAGCCCACTCCTTGGAAAAATAAACGCCGCGTAGCCTTCCGGCAAACTAATTGCAATTCCGCATTTAATAAAAACTCTTTCGCCGGGCTTTAAAACAACATTTTCATCAATAGCGGCATGCAAATCCATACCTGCAGAGCCATTTGTAGCCCTTTTGGGAATAATTCCCTTTTCCGATACTCTACTAATTTTTAACACAAATTTTGTTTGACTTTTCTTTTCCACAAAACCACCCTCGTTTTCCACATTCAAAATGTTTATTTTCTAATTTCAAATTTTAAAAATAATAATTAGCATAAAATTCAGCTTGCGAAGAAATATGATTTAAAAAGTTTTCCTCATTTTCCACAACATTTTCCACAATTTTATCGTCTAAAGCGGAAAAAATTTTTTTGTTTTTTGTTTTTTTGAAATATTTTTTTAATTTTTTTACTTTTTTGTTTAATATTTTCGTTTAATGATGTTTTAATTTTCTTCTCAAGCAAATCACAAACGTAAATTTTTAAAATTTTTTTCTATAATTATAATATACCACAATTTTGTGATTATCAAAAGACGTTTTAATAAAATAAAGAAAATAAAAAAACGCCAATGTGAAATTTGAGTAAAAACAATTATAATTATATATAAAAAACTAAAAAAATTATAAAAAACATAGATTGAAAAAATTTTTTTAAAAACCACTTGACTCCAGCCGCATTTGATAATATAATAAATAATGTTGGTGTTGATGACGCCGAGGGTACACCCGTTCCCATCCCGAACACGGTAGTTAAGCTCGGTGGTGCTGAAAATACTTGGCTGGCGACGGCCTGGGAAGATAAGGAAACGCCAACTTTTTTTATTTTTAAAAAATAAGTTGACTTTTTTTGATTTTTAAGTTAAAATAAATATGTTGGTGTTTACAGTAAGCTATATTATAGATTATTAACATCAACTTTTATATCTTTTTTCATTTTATACTCCTCCATGTTGAATATTTTAATTCAACGTGGATTTTTTATACTCAAAAACAAAAAAGCTGCATTTAAAATGCAGCTTTTAATAATTTATATTTGTATTTTTCCAAAATCAAACCATGTGATTACGTTTTCGCTTTTTAATTTTTCAAGTGTTTTGTAATTATCCACAAAGTTTTGGCTGCCGCCGGAAACATTTTCTAAATTTTCTGCGTTAAGGGTTTCTTTATATTTGCTTTCTATTGATTTTATCAAAGCGGCTGCAAAAAAATCCAAATCCTCGTCTTTTAAAATTAAATTTTTTTCTTTCAAAAGCCACTTTACTTTTTCGCCGGTTTCAGCGTTTAAAATTTTATTTACAAACTCAGAATCGGAAAAAACGCTATTAAATTTTTCAATATCCATTTCCATTCACCAAAACAAAACCCCTTAAATATAGTGATTTTATTTATATTTCCTTCCTAAAAATTTAAAGTTATATCATTATTTTACTTAAAAAGTAAAAAATGTCAACACTTTTTAAAAAACCACATATAAAAAATTTTTTAATCATATAAATAATAAAAAGCTAAGCTTTTTAGCTTAATACCTGTTTTTGGGGGTGATTTTATGTTTAATGAAAAAGGCAGTACACTTGACGATATGCTAAAAAAAGCATCGCAAAAATTGGGGACGGACCCAAAAAACATCAAAGAGGCAGTATCAAACAATAATATAAACAGCTTACTTAAAAACTTGGGGAAAAAGGAAACTGAAAAAATAAACAAAATACTTTCTGACAAAGAAGCAACATCAAAACTGCTTGCTACACCTAAAGCGAAAGAGCTTCTTAAAAAATTTTTGGGGGACAAATAGCATATGGAAGACTTAGCAGAAAAAATATCCGAGCTACTGAGTGACCCGGAAATAATGAGTAAATTAAAAAACTTTACAAACGCTTCTGAGTCTTCCAACAAAAATGAAAATCCCGATGAAAAAAAAGAAAACAGCGAATCGGACTTTGAATTTCCCTCAGATATAATCTCCACTGTTATGAAATTGGCGCCAATATTATCATCAATGCAAAAAGAAGATAAACATACTAAATTTTTAAAAGCTTTAAAACCGCTACTTTCCAACGAAAGGCAGCAAAAACTGGATTCGTGCGAAAAAATTTTAAAATTAATTAAAATACTGCCATTTTTGAAAAACCAAGGGCTTTTTTGAGGTACACAGATCATGAAAACACAGAATTTCTCGCCAAATAACCTCACAGATATGCAAAAAAAGGCAATAGATCAACTACACGAAATGTATAAAAAATCAAAAAATAACAAAAATCCTTCCTTTGATAATCAAGCAAAACACTTTAAAAATGTAGTTAAAAACATAATAAAAAAACAGCCCGAAAAGGCCAAAAAAGCTAATCTTTTCCCTGATATTTTTAGTACCGTTTTAAAAAATCCGGATATTACACTAATTGTTGTGCTTGTGATTTTATTAATGGATAACGAAGAAAATTTCATGCTTGTTTTGGCGTTGCTGTACAGCATTATTTAAAATTAACTACTAACTGCCGCAATGTAATAATTGTTATTAACCCCTTTTTTTAGCCTAAAAGTAGCTTGCTTTTCTATTTTTTCTTCAGATAAAAAATTCATATTTTTGTCAAAATTATCTTTTGGACAAAAATACCCTACGTTAAGCACAATGTCTTTCCCTTCGTTATAAAAACCAAGCGTGCGAGGTGCAAAATTATCCGTACCGCTGACAGCTTCTATTAGATAGCAATCCTCATCCTTTTCAAAAGTATATAGCCCACTTTTTTTATATTTTGCATTATCAGTATTTATATAATGACCAAAAAGCTTTTCAACGGAGTTATTTATATCATCCTCAGATAAAATGAGCCTGCCGTCTTTTTCTGAATAAACAGCCTCTTTGTTGTTCATTGCGCAGTCCCAAATTGCCGCATTTAAAACCATTTGCTCGTCAGGAGGATTAACCTCATCGAAAAATCCCGGATTTTGCATAACAACCGGCAAGATAAAATTATCGTAACTTTTTAATTTTTTGGAATTTTCAAATTTTTCGAAAAAATTTATTGCGAAAACCAAAAATACAGAAGACATCGCCAAAAAAACACACACCCATAAAAAACGAAAAATATTATTTATTCTTATTAAATTTTTTCTTGTCCTTTTTGCGTGGTGTTTCCCATTAATAGCTTTAAAAATTTTTGATTTTGAATTAGATAAATCATCAGCCCCTTTTTTCATACCATAAAGAGCCCTGTAATTCACTGTGTATGGGCTTATAATTTTATTCTTTCTTTCATATTTATACATCTTTTTTAACCTCACTTCTTATAATTTACAAATATAGATTACTACAAAAAGATCGCAATATTTGTCATAAAAAGGGAAGTAATTTAAACAAAATAAAAAAACCGAATGAATAAAAATCCATTCGGTTAAAATAAATTTGATAATTAATACCAACTAAAAAACAGATATATTTAGAACTTAATGAACATTATTATTCATATTGCTTCTAAAATAATATTTAGAAATTTTAATATATATATTTGCACCTATCATCATACAAAAACCAATAGCTACATATTCAACACCGGTTTTAATTAAATTAAGTGTTTTTTTAATCCCTAACAAGCTTAAATTTTTCGTTCCTGCTGCCACTATCTTAGCGCCATTTGCAATTTTTAATAAAATTTTTTTTGCAGTACTTTCTTTGGTTGTTTCTTCTTCTTTTGCTACAACAACAATGCTTTCTTCTTTCACAGGCACTTTCTCCGCACTATTTTGTGCACCTACATTAACGTGCATCATACTTAAAGAAAACATTCCTGATAAAAAACTCGCTATAATTCTTTTCGCTTTCATATAATCATTCTCCTGTTATTTAAACATCTAAGATTTTAAACTCATCATTAATCGCTATAAATATAAAAGCGCCTATCATCATACAAAAACCAATAGCCACATACTCAACACCAGTTTTAGCTAAATCAAGTACTTTTTTAATTCCCGACAAACCTAAATTTCCTGCTCCTACTGCCACCGTTTTAGCACCATTTGCAATTTTTAATAAAACTTTTTTAGCAGTACTTTCTTTTGTAGCCTCTTCATTAGTAACATCTTCTTTTTTGTCTACTTCTTTAGCATCTTCTTTTAAAACAACAGTGATTTTCTCTTTTTTATCTGCTACTTTTTCTGTAATTTCTTCAGCACACACATTAATGTGCGCCATACTTAAAGAAAATACAAACGTCATTATTCCTGCAAATAACCTTTTAAATTTCATAAAAAATCAAATCCTTTCTGTTATATCACTAACAAAAAGTATTATATCACAATTAAAAAAACATAACAAATAAATTTGAATTCTATTTCTCTGTTGTTTTTTTTTAAAACAACATTAATCTTGTGTTTCTAAATTTTCATCCTCATCCAGTTCTTCATTTTCATGTTCTTCATGTGGTACACACGCCACAGCAACAACCTTTCCTTTACCAACCAAACGCATTACCTTAACACCTTTAGATGGTCTGGAACACTGCCTTATTGTGCTTGCTTCTATTCTAATTATAATTCCGTTGTCTGAAATTAAAATTACATCTTCATCTAAGCTAACACTTGTAAGCGAAGCAACTTTGCCGTATTTTTCAGTGTGATAATTTATAACGCCTTGACCGCCTCTGGACTGAACTCTGTAATCATCGGCAGAAGAAAGACGCCCGTAACCGGTTTCAGAAACTGTGAGTATAAATTTATTTTCCTGAACAATAACCATTCCCACAACTTCGTCATTCGGTTTAAGTCTAAGGGCTCTAACACCTCTTGCGCTACGTCCAACAGCTCTGACGTCTGTTTCGTTAAATCTAATTGATTTTCCTTCTTTTGTGGCAACTATCATTTCCTGATTTCCGTCGGTCATACGCACCCAAGCAAGTTCATCGCCTTCGTCTAAATCAAGGGCAATTAAACCGCCTTTTCTGGACGAATCAAAAGATTTTAAGCTTGTTCTTTTTATTACACCATTTTTTGTTACCATAATTAAATATTTGTTTTCTTCAAACTCTTCAACTTTAATCATCGATGTGACACGCTCGTCCGCAGAAATAGGCAACAAATTGGCTATGTTTGTACCTTTTGATGTTCTGGAACTTTCGTGTACTTCATAGCATTTGAGTCTGTAAACTCTGCCAAAATTAGTGAAAAACAGTATATAATCGTGACTATTAATAATAAACAGTTCATTTACGCTGTCTTCATCACGCCTTGTAAGACCGGAAACGCCACGTCCGCCACGCCTTTGCAGTTTATAACTGTCTAAACTTTGACGCTTAACATAACCATATCTTGTCATAGTTAAAACGCAGTCTTCTTTTGGAATCAAATCCTCTATATCAACTTCTCCGCTAACGTTTTCTATGGCTGTTCTTCTTTCATCTCCAAACTTATTTTTTACTTCCAAAGCTTCTTCTTTAACTATCTGCCTTAAGCGTAAATTGCTTCCCAAAATATCTTTAAAATCAGCAATTTTAAGAGCAAGTGCTTTGAGTTCGTCTTCAATTTTTTGCTTTTCAAGACCTGTAAGTCTGCCAAGAGGCATTTGAACTATAGCCTGAGTTTGAATATCATCAAGGCCAAAACGTTCAGAAAGTCTTTGTTTTCCTTCTGCAATAGACTTGGAAGATCTAAGAATCGCCACAACCTCATCAATAAAATCAAGTGCAGTTTTTAGCCCCTCTAAAATATGCGCTCTCTCTTCGGCTTTTTTAAGGTCAAATTTAGTTCTTCTTGTAACAACCTCAATTTGGAATTTAATATATTCTTCCAAAACTTGTTTTAAATTAAGAATTTTAGGCTCTCCATTAACAATTGCAAGCATAATCACACCAAAAGTGGTTTGCAGCTGCGAATAAGAATAAAGCTGATTTAAAACAACCTGCGGCGAAGCATCTTTTTTAAGATCTATTTGAATATGCATGCCGTTTCTGTCTGAGTGATCATCAATATGGGCAATTCCTTCAATTCTTTTATCTTTAATCATATCCGCAATACTTTCAATAAGCCTTGCTTTATTTACTTGATAAGGAAGTTCTGTAATAATAATTTTAAACCTTGAATTTTTATCTTCCACAATTTCAGCTTTCGCACGAACGGTTATTTTACCCCTACCTGTCATGTAAGCAGATTTTATTCCGGAACGTCCCATAATAATAGCACCGGTTGGAAAATCAGGGCCTTTAATATATTCCATGAGTTCCGGGATTTCCGCCTCGGGATTATCGATAAGATAACACATTGCATCAATAACTTCACGCATATTATGAGGCGGAATATTCGTTGCCATACCAACAGCTATGCCGGTTGAACCGTTAACCAAAAGGTTTGGAAATCTTGACGGCAAAACTGTGGGTTCTTCTATTCTGTCGTCATAATTTGGAACGAAATCAACTGTTTCTTTGTCTATATCTGTAAGCATTTTTAAAGAAATCTTACTCATACGAGATTCTGTATAACGATAAGCAGCAGGCGGATCTCCATCTACAGAACCAAAGTTACCATGGCCATCAACAAGCATATACCTCATAGAAAAATCTTGCGCCAAACGAACCAAAGCATCATAAACAGATGCATCACCATGAGGGTGATATCTTCCTAAAACATCACCGACTGTGTTTGCGCATTTTCTGTATGGTTTGTCCGGACTCAGTCCATCTTCAAACATAGCATATAAAATTCTTCTATGAACCGGTTTTAAGCCGTCCCTTACATCAGGAAGCGCCCTTGAAACTATTACCGACATAGAGTAAGCCAAAAAGGATTTTTTCATTTCCTTGTCTATGTCAACGTTTATTATCTTAGGCTCCGCAATTTGTTTTTCTTCTTGATTATCCATTAAAGTAACCCCTTAATTATTTAACATTTTTTGCTTTTTTGTTTAATTTCATTCTTCGTTTTTTGTTTTTGAACCCGCCATAATCATAGCTTGAACTTCTGCTCTAAATTCCGGCTCAATAGCCCTTAAAGGAATTATAATGCTGTTTCCTTCCAAAGAAGAAATAGAAATTAAATTATTATACTCGCTGTATTCACACGTTCCGTCAAGAGAAATTTCCCTTTCGGTTCCGTCTTTGCAAATTTCTATTTTATCAGGAAAAATTTCCACTGTTATCTCTTTTTCAAGCAGTATTTTTTTAATTATATTTTTCACACTTATAAGCGGCACAAGCCATATAAAAAGTAGCGCAACCAAAGGAAAAGCCGCAATCCAAATATAATACTTGCTCATAGAAATAAAACTCAAAATTATCATAGCCAAAAAAACAACCAACTGAATTATAGTGTGTTTTTTTTGAGCTTCCTTATTGCGTTTGTAGCTTTCGCTGTGCTTTATGAATTTTTTCACTTCTTCGCCGGTAAGTTTATACTTTATTTTTATACCGGTTGCTTCTTCTTCGTATTCTTCTGTTTCGTTATCCAAAACAATTTCCGATTCCAAAGGTTCTTCCTGCTCAGGCTTTCGATTTTCTCCGTCTTCATCTTCAGAAAAGCTTTCTTTGGAACTTTCTTCGGGCAAATCTGTATTCACCGCACTATTTGATAAATCTTCTGTAACAACACATCGCTGAGTATCGTTTTCTTTCATCTGTTCTCCTTAAATTTATAAATTTTACTATAATTTACTATAAAATTATATATGTTTTTCTAAAAAAATGCAAATTTATATTAAAATAATTGTTTTTTTATTAAACATCAAGATTTTGAACGTATTTTGCGTTCTGCTCAATAAACTCACGTCTAGGTTCAACTTTATCTCCCATTAAAATAGTAAAAGTTTCATCCGCCACTGCGGCGTCTTCCAAAGAAACTTTAAGCATAATTCTTGTTTCAGGGTTCATTGTTGTTTCCCAAAGCTGCTCTGCGTCCATTTCACCGAGACCTTTGTAGCGCTGAATTTCTGTGTTACCGCTTAAGTCTTTTAGTATATTATCTCTTTCTTCGTCTGTATAAGCGTAAAAATGCTTTTTGTTTTTTGAAATTCTGTAAAGAGGCGGCTGAGCTATATAAATATGCCCTTGCTCCACAACAGGACGCATAAACCTAAAGAAAAACGTAAGCAAAAGCGTTCTGATGTGCGAACCATCAACATCGGCATCTGCCATTATTATAACTTTTCCGTATCTAAGTTTGGAAAGATCGAATTCTTCACCTATTCCGCAGCCAAGAGCGGTTATTACGGGCATTAATTTTTCATTTCCGTAAACTTTATCAAGTCTTGCTTTTTCAACGTTGAGCATTTTACCCCAAAGCGGTAAAATCGCTTGGAATTTACGGTCTCTGCCGTTTTTTGCGGAACCTCCTGCTGAATCCCCTTCCACGATGTAAATCTCAGTTTCTTCCGGATTGTTAGATTGACAATCAGCAAGCTTTCCGGGAAGTGAAGCGCTTTCCATTGCTGTTTTTCTGCGCACCAAATCTCTTGCTTTTTTGGCTGCATCTCTTGCTCTTGACGCAGAAATTGCTTTTTCTACAATTGCTTTGGCGATTGCCGGATTTTCTTCCAAATATGTTGTAAATTTATCGGCTAAAATTCCGTCAACCAAGCCTTTTATTTCTGTATTTCCAAGGCGTGTTTTTGTTTGACCTTCAAACTGTGCATTTCTTACTTTTACGCTTATTATTGCGGTAAGACCTTCTCTTACGTCTTCGCCGGAAAAATTTCTGTCTCCGTCTTTTAATAAATTATATTTTCTTGCGTAGTCATTTATAACCCTTGTAAAAGCACGTTTAAAACCATCTTCGTGCGTTCCGCCGTCCATGGTGTGAATATTATTTGCAAAAGAAAGAATTAATTCGTTGTAGCTGTCGTTATACTGAAATGCAATTTCCGCACTTGCTGAATTCCCCGGCAAAACACCCGAAAAGCTTATAACATTATCATGAACAACTTCCAAAGCTCTTTTTTTGTGAATATACTCCACAAAACTTTTTATGCCGCCTTCATACTTAAAATCATCTTCGATGACGTTGTCATTATCACGCAAATCTTTCAGCGTAATTTTCACTCCGGCATTTAAAAAAGCTTGTTCTCTCAGTCTTGTTTGCAGTGTTTCATAATCATAAACGGTTGTTTCTTTAAAAATTTCCGGATCAGCTTTAAATACAATAGTGGTTCCTTTTTTGCTTGTCGGACCAACAACTTCTAAATCTGATTTTATGTTTCCTCTTTCAAAACGTTGATGGTATATATTTTTGCCGTCTCTAACTTCAACTTCAAGCCATTCGGAAAGGGCATTAACAACAGAAGAACCAACGCCGTGAAGACCCCCGGAAACTTTGTAACCGCTTCCGCCAAACTTACCACCGGCATGCAAAACAGTAAAAACAACAGTAACAGCCGGAATCCCCGCCGTTGGGTGTATACCAACAGGGATACCCCTACCGTTGTCCGTAACTCTTATTACATCGCCGGGCAGAATTTCAACGTTGATTTCATCGCAAAACCCTGCCAACGCTTCGTCTATAGAATTATCTACTATTTCATAAACAAGGTGATGAAGACCCCTTGGTCCGGTGGTACCAATATACATTCCGGGCCTTTTTCTTACAGCTTCAAGACCTTCTAAAACTTGTATCTCTCCGGCTCCGTATTTTCCGCCACTTTGACTAATTTCATTAATTTCCAAAACAAAGTTCCTCCATTTAAAAAAATTTAATTACTAAAAATTTCTGTATCTGTATCTTTTCCGGATCTTTTCTTCTGAATACCGGTTAAATCATGTTGACCGCTTTTTCTTTTGCCACTAACTTTTACAAACCTTACAAAAAATGGTGAAAAGGCATAAAAAACACCAAACAAAGAAACTATCATCATCAAACCAAAAAAACAGTACTTTCCGCCTAAAAAAACAGACACGGCAAAAATAATAACAGATAAAAACTCAACACTACCTAAAAATTTAAAAGCACCGGGATTAATCAAAACTTTTAAAAGGTTTGAACATTCTTTGCATTTAAAAAAAGATTTGTTTTTTGCCAAAAAAGTTTCTACATACCACATTTTTGACCCGCAATTTGGGCATTTCGGTAATCTAAAATTTTTTATCTTAATTCACCTCACCTGTTTTTTTGGGTATTAACGCTTCTTTTTAAAATTGTAGAAGGTAAAAGCCCACTCAAATACACTTTGCTTTCTTTTTTTGATGAGCAAACCACAAAAGATTTTGGTATATTTTCAGTTACATTTATTATTTTACCCCTTTTTTCCATTTTTGACAAATAAAATCGATTAACCTTATAAACAGTTGTTTTATCTAAATCAAAAACGCCAACAATTTCACGGCTGTTTACAAAAAAATCTTTGCCTATATTTAAATACATAAATATCACCTTTAAAAATTTTTCACTTGCATAATTTTTCCGTTTTCAACTTTAAAAAGCTTACCAATTTCTAATTTTTTTAAATCACTTTTATCGCAAGATGTAATAAAAACCTGCCTTTTGCCTAAGTTTTTTAAAAGATATTTTTTTCTGAAATCATCAAGTTCGCTCATAACATCATCCAACAAAACCACTGGTGATTCGCCGGAAAACTCCTCTAAAATCATTGCTTCCGCAAGTTTAAAAGCCAAAACCACAGAACGCTGCTGACCTTGGGAACCAAAATATTTTGCCGGCTTTTCATTTATCAAAATTTCCAGGTCGTCTTTATGCGGACCGCAAGAAGTTGACCCTGTTTTAATATCGGATTCGTGAGTTTTTTCAAGCTTTGAAATCATTATTTTTTTTATTTCTTCCAAAGACAAACCCAAGTTTATATTTTTATTCACGGAAAAACTGTACTTTACCTCTATTTTCTCTTTTCCGCCGGAAATATCATTATAAAACGAAAAAACTTTGTTTTTAAAAATTTTTAAATATTCCAGTCTTTCTTTTATCATTTTTGCGCCAAGCTCACTAAGTTTGCTATCCCAAACATCCAGAAGTTCAAAAGCGGACTTGCTTTGATCAAATGTTTTTAAGAAAGAATTTCTTTGCCGTAGCACTTGGTTATACTTGGAAACTGTTTTTGTGTATGTTGGTTTTAACTGGCAAATTGCAGCATCTAAGAACCTTCTTCTGTAATCCGGGCCGTCTTTAACCAACGAAAGATGGACCGGAGAAAAAAGGACGGTCTTAAATCGGCCTATTATGTTTGTTGGGTAACTTTTGGTAATATCATCAAAAATCGCTTTTCTTTTTCCGCCGCTAAAAATAATTGTTATCTCGTGCTCTGTGTTTTCAAAAAAGAATTTACCGTCTATTCTTGCAAAATCAGATTCAAAATTCACCAAATCCGCATCTTTTGTTCCCCTGAACGACCGCGCCCCAGTAAACATCAAGATAGCTTCTATAAGGTTTGTTTTTCCCTGAGCGTTTTTTCCAAACACAAAATTAATTTTAGGGCTAAATTCAAGTTCGTTTTCTTTTAAATTTCTGTACCCTTTAAAGGCCATTTTTAAAATTTTCATTCTTTTATAACCTTATATTTGTTCCCGTTTACACAAATTTCTGTTCCGGAAATGATTTTTTTGCCTCTTTGACAGCAAACTTCGTCTGAAATTTTTACAAAACCATCTAAAATTAATTTTTTCGCATCGCCGCCCGTTGGAGCTTCGCCACAGAGTTTTAAAAAAGAATCAAGTTTTATAAAATCTGTTTTAATATAAATTTCTTTCATATCAGCACCGTTTTTAAGATTTTATTCTAACCGGAAGAACAATAAACACAAAGCTGTTTCCCTCTTTAGCGGTGATTTTTATTGGGCTTAGCGGTCCGGAAAGAGTTATTTTAACTTCGTCTGTTTCTGCATTTCTCAGCGCATCACTCATATATTTGTTATTAAATGCAATTTCGAGTTCTTCTTTTGTTTTTGAACTGCATGGCACCTCGTCGTCTGCTTTTCCCACAGGTGTTATGCAAGAAACATGTACGGAATCTTTTGAAAAAATACATTTAACAGGACTTTTTAGTCTATCTGTAATAAGAAGAGAAACCCTGTCTATACTGTTTAAAAAGTCATCTGTTTTTATATTTACTTCCATTTTGCTTTTTTCGGGAATGGTTGATTTATAATCTATAAAATCGCCTTCCAAAAGTCTGGATATTACCACATAATCATTTACAGAAAAAATAATATGGCGCATTCCTGCGGAAATCGTTACATTTTCTTCTTTTTCCGGCAAAAGGCGCAGAACTTCCCTCAGCGTTTTTCCCGGCACAACAAAACTAAGCTCTAAATCTTCTTTAATTGCTTCTTGCCTTAGCGCAAGTCTGTAACCATCAACGGAAACAAGCGTTAGGGTTTTGTCTTTTATTTCAAAAAGGGTACCGGTATGAACGGGTTTTGCGTCCATTTCGGAAACCGCAAAAATTGTTTGTTTTATCATACTTTTTAACACATCAACAGGCATTGTAAACGAAGAAACACTCTCCACAGAAGGAAGCGAAGGAAATTCCTCTGCGTTAATTCCCAAAAGTTCAAATTTACTTGCACCACTAACAATTCTAACAACCAAATTATCTTGTAGTTCAATTTCTACAACATCGCCCGAAAGTTTACGAATAATGTCTGTTAAAAAATGTGCATTTAATACCACAGCGCCTTCTTTTTGCACGGAAGTTTCAATTTTGGTTGTAATGCCAAGTTCGGTATTGTACCCACAAAGGGTAAGCTCTCCGCCTTCGGTTTTAAGCAAAATTCCTTCCAATGCTGGTATTGTGGATCTTTGTGAAACTGCTCTTTGAACATTTGTAAGAGCTTCTACCAATTTGTTTTTTTCACAGATAAATTTCATAAAAAATCATTCCTTTTCAATTTTTTTATTCTAGTAAGCAAGTATAGTAATAAATTATTTAGTAATAGTAGTAGGGATTGTTAATTTGTTGAAAAATCTTTGAAACACAAAAACTACTTGTCCAAGAACAAAATTTCTGTTGTGGATTTATTGTTTAAAAAATTTGAGTAGAGTGTTTATAACAAAAATTATTAACATTAAAGTTGAAAACTTATTGTTTAAAGTTGAATATTTGTTGAAAGATTTTTGCGTAAAAAATTTTTTATCTGTCCCTTATGTTTTTTATTATGTCTTCTATCATAGCTTTGGTTTTTTGATCTTTGCTGATGATTTTTTCTACTTGCTGAAGTGCGTAAACGATTGTTGAGTGATCTCTTCCGCCGAATTCTTCACCAATTGACACCAAAGGCAACTGAGTGATTTCTCTTACTACGTACATTGATATTTGGCGAGCGTTTGAAATTGAAGACGATCTTTTTGAAGAGCGTATATCCTCCGGTGAAACTCCAAAAGTTCTTGCAACTTCTTCTATTATTTTTTCTATTGTAACCGGCGGAGGCTGGTCGTTGTTTAATATATCGGAAATTGCAAGCTGCGCAGTTTGAATTCCCATTGGTTCCCCACCAAGAAGATGGTGTGCTTTCATTTTTTTTACTGCGCCTTCAAGCTGACGAATATTATTTTTTAATTTTTTTGAGATGTATTCACAAACTTCGTTTGGTATTTTTATGTCCAGAAGTTCTGCTTTACGTTTTACTATTGCAATCCTGGTTTCAAAGTCCGGTGGCTGAATATCCGCAATAAGTCCCCATTCAAAACGTGTGCGAAGTCTGTCTTCCAGGGTTTGAATTTCTTTTGGGGGCCTGTCCGATGTAAGGACAATCTGCTTTTTTGCCTCATAAAGTGAATTAAATGTATGGAAAAATTCTTCCTGAGTAGAATCTTTACCTGCAATGAACTGAATATCGTCCACCAAAAGAACGTCTGTTTGTCTGTATTTTTGGTGAAATTCGCTTGTGGTGTTTTTTCTTATTGAATCAATGAGTTCGTTTGTAAAGTCGTCCCCTTTTATATACAAAAATGTTTTGTCCGGGTTGCTTTTTTTTATGTCGTTACAAATCGCGTAAAGAAGATGAGTTTTTCCAAGCCCGGAGTTTCCGTAAATAAACAGCGGATTGTATGCGCCCGCAGGATTTGCGGCTACTGCTAAAGCGGCAGCGTGTGCGAATTTATTTGAAGAACCGACTATATAAGTGTCGAAAGTGAATTCATAGTCTGAATCTATTGCTAAGTTTTGGTCGCTTTTTTTGCCGGCTTTTTCTATTTCGTCCGGAATAGAAAAGCAAATATCAATTCCCGAGCCAAAAATTTGTTCAAAGGCGTTTGTTAAAAGGTTTTTGTAGCACCTATTCAAAGTTTGTCTGTGAAATTCATTTGGAACCATCAAAACGGCTTTTCCTTCGTCAAAATCCAGTTTAACGGGTTCAATTCTGCTGATCCATGTTTTATATGCAACATCTGTGATATTCGTTTTGCAAAAATCACAAATAAGACTCCATGCTTCATTAAAAGAGTTCATGTAAAATAAACCTCCAGTGTTTGTAAAGTTTAGTGTTTTTGCCCTTTCTTTTAAAAATAATAATAACACAAAAACTAAAAATTTTCAACACAAAACTCTTTTTGCCAAAAGCTTTTTTATTTTTTTATTGACAAAGTCACGCCGGTAATGTATACTAGTTTAAGTGACTTTTTATTGTTGTTGTAAATTTTAATAACTAAAAAATAAGAAATATTGTCCGGGAGGGAAAAATATAATGTTAAGAACGTATCAACCGAAAAAACTTCACAGAAAAAAAGAACACGGTTTTAGAAAAAGAATGTCCACACGCAGTGGTATTCGCGTTTTAGCACGCAGAAGAGCTAAAGGCAGAAAAAGACTTAGTTATTAATTTGTGCTAAGAAAGAGTATAAGACCATGTTTGATGGTCTTTTATTTTTTAATTTTAAAACAAAGGTACGGTTTTGATTATGGTAAAAAAAGAAATAATTAGCAAAAATCGTGATTTTAGGCGTGTTTATACAAAAGGAAAATATTTTTCTTCGCCGGTTTTGATTACGTACATAATAAAAAACCGTTTAAACAGCACAAGAGTAGGAATTACAGCTTCTAAAAAAACAGGAAACGCTGTAAAGAGAAATAGATCCAGGCGAATAATCAGAGAAGCTTTTAGAATTTTAAAAAGTAAAGTAAAAAGCGGATTTGATATAATTTTTGTGGCAAGGGCAAAAACAAACGAAGTAAAAACGGGCGATGTGTTAAAAGATATGGAGTACGAACTTTATAAACTAGGTGTTTTAAAATGAAAAAGTTTTTTATTTTTTTAATAAAGTTTTATCAAAAAGCAATTTCCCCGCTAAAAAAACCATGCTGCAGATTCAGACCCACATGCTCTGATTACGCAATAGAAGCTTTTGAAACACACGGAGTTTTTAAGGGCCTTTTTTTATCTTTTTGGCGGCTTTTAAGGTGCAATCCTTTTTGCAAAGGTGGGTATGACCCCGTTCCGCCTAAAAAATAAAATTTTAAACACTTGGATTTTAATGTTTTTTATGGTAATCTAAAAAGTGTTATATTAATATTTTAAAAGGAGTTTTTATTTTGGGTATATTTGATTTTTTAGGTAGCATAGTCGGCCATTTGCTTTGGTTTTTCTTTGATGCCGTAAGCAATTATGCTTTGGCAATTTTTCTTTTGGTGCTTGTTATTAACATTTTGCTTTTGCCGTTTGTAATAAAAAGGCAAAAAACAATGGCAAAAAACGCGAAATTCAGCCAAAAGCAGCAGGAGCTCAGAAAAAAATATGAAAAAGATCAAAAAAAGTATAACGAAGAATTAGCCAAGCTTTACGAGCAAGAGGGTAACCCGATGAGCGGTTGTTTCGTTAGCATGGTTCTGCCTATGCTTATTTTATTTGGTGTTTATAATGCAGTTACAAGGCCACTTCAAAACACATTACATATTCCCGGCGAAAAAATCACAAGTGCGGTTGAAGTTCTAAAAAACGACCCATCTACGCAAGAAAATTTTAAAAAAGGCTACGAAGAACTTCAAATAATCAGGCATTTTCCGGAGATAAAAGAAAAACTGACTATGTTTAATGATGAAGAGCTTGCCGATATAGAAGAATATAGTTCAGGATTTAATTTTTGCGGTTTGAATTTGCTTGATAATCCAAACGGGGCGGATTTTAAAGATATGCTTTGGTTAATACCTGTGCTTACTTTTGTGATTATGGTATTAATCCAGTTTATAAGCCAAAAAGTAACCGGTACAGACCAAACTCAAGCTATCGGTTGCATGAAATTTTTACCTTATGTAATGTCTTTGGTGCTAAGCTGGACATCATATACAGTTCCCGGAGCAGTGGGTTTTTACTGGATACTTAATATGCTTATATCTTTAGTTCAAACGGTATTGCTTGGTAAATTTTATAGCCCGCAAAAAATAAACGCCAAAGAAGAAGCCGCAAGGCTTGCTTTGCTGGAGCTTAACGAATCGTCCGTAAAGAAAATAAAATAACCAAAACAAAATATTTTCTTAGTGTTATTGGTATAGACAAATTTTTTAAAACTCTTTAATATATTTTATGGACGTTTTTATGTATAAAATAATTGGAGGTATAAAATATGGTAAATGAAGTTTTCGCTTCTGAGGAAACGGTTGCTCTTGCAAAGCAAAAAGCTTGCGACATGCTTGGCGTTAGTGAAAATCAAGTGGAGTTTCAAATTCTGCAGCATCCTTCCAAAAAAATGTTTGGTATGTTTGGCGGAAAACAGGCGCAAGTAAAAGCGGTTTTAAAGAAAAGCGTTTCTAAAAAAGCTGTTGATTATTTAAAAGAAGTGCTTTTTTATATGGGTTTTCCGGATTTTAGTACCGAAATTTTAAACGAAAGCCCCGAAGAATGCGAAATTAAAATAGACGGTGACGGCTTAGGTTTTATAGTTGGCAAACACGGCGAAACGCTGGATTCTTTGCAGTATTTGGTTTCAATAGTTGCTAACGATAAAAACAAAGGTAAAGATTTTTGTAAAATAAGATTAGAAGCCGGAAATTACCGCGAAAAAAGAAGAAAAGTTTTAGAAAATTTAGGAAAACATTTGGCTGCTAAAGCTGTTAATTTTAAAAAGAGAATTAATCTGGAGCCTATGAAAGCTTACGAAAGAAAAATAATTCACACATCGGTTGATGAAGTAGACGGAGCATGCTCTTGGTCAGAAGGAGAAGGCGAGCGCAGACATGTGGTTGTGGCTCCAAAAGATAAAGATGAAAATAATGAAGAAATAGAAGATTAAAGTTAAAATTTGCTCCCTTTTTAGGGAGCAAATAAGTGTTTATAGAGGGAGATTTTTTGTTTTATGAGTACTATAGCGGCAATATCTACTGCACACGGTATCGGCGGAATAGGCGTTATTAGAATATCCGGTGAAAATGCTGCAAAAATAGCCGACAAAGTGTTTGTTCCGTTTGTGGGAGAAAAAGAAAACTGTTTGCAAAACTTACCCGGATACCGAGCAAAATACGGCAAAATTATTCACGAAAAAGAATATATTGATGATGCGGTTGTTTTGGTTTTTAAAGCGCCAAATAGTTACACCGGTGAAGATGTTGTGGAAATATCTTGTCATGGTGGTTTATACGTCACAAAACGGGTTTTAAGGGCGGTTTTAGAAGCAGGAGCTGACCCCGCCGAACCCGGAGAATTTACAAAAAGGGCATTTTTAAACGGGAAAATGGATCTCTCTCAAGCGGAAGCTGTTATGGATTTAATTAACGCAAAAGGAAAACGTGCTAACCAAATAGCTTTTAAAATGCGAGAAGGAAGCTCCTCAAAAAAAATAAACGAAATAAAAGAAAAATTGATTGATATTTCCGCGGGGCTTAGCGTTTGGGCTGATTATCCCGAGGACGATATTCCGGAAGTAGATGAAAAAACGCTTAGAGAAAGCGTGAATAAAATTATTTTTGAGCTTGATAATATAATAAAAAATTATGATACTTTCAAAGCTATTAAAGAAGGTGTAAAAACTGCCATTATAGGGCGCCCTAACGTTGGTAAATCAACTCTTATGAACTTGCTTTCGGATTCCAAAAAATCAATTGTAACAGATATTCCCGGCACAACAAGAGATGCTATTGAAGAAAATATTATGATTGGTGATATTCCCGTTCTTTTGGTGGATACGGCAGGAATTCGCAGTACGGAAGATAAAGTGGAAAAAATAGGTGTTGAAAAAGCAAAAGAACATATGAAAGATGCTGAAATAGTTCTTTTTATGATTGATGCTTCAAATGAATTTTCAAATGATGATAAAGAACTTTTAAAAGTTTTAGATAAAGAAAAAACAATAGTTTTGCTTAATAAATGTGATATAAATAAAAAAGTAAAAAAAGAAGAGTTATCAACATTTTCGGGTAAAATTGTTGAATTGTCTGCTCTGCAAGGCAGCGGGATAGAGAAACTAAAAGATATTATAGAAGAATTTGTGGGACTTTCAAAATTTGATCCGTCTGATTCGGTGATATCAAACGAAAGGCAGCTTTTGGACTTAAAAAAAGCTAAAGAAACATTACATGATATAATAAAAGAGATAGATTTTGGAGTTACTCTTGATGCAATTACAGTTCTTTTTCAAGACGTATTAAAGTTTTTTATGGAATTTACAGGTGAAAATGTTAGCGAAGCAGTTGTAAACAGAGTTTTTTCAAAATTCTGTGTTGGAAAATAAATAGAAATAATTAAGAAGGTAAAAAAATTGGAAACAGAAGAAAATTTAACAAATAATTATGATGTATGTGTAATAGGTGCGGGACATGCCGGAATAGAAGCAGCACTTGCCTCGGCAAGACTCGGATGTAAAACGGTGATTTTTGCCATAAATCTGGATTCTGTGGGAAATTGCCCATGTAATCCATCTATCGGAGGAACCGCAAAAGGTCATTTGGTGAGAGAATTAGACGCACTTGGTGGAGAAATGGGCAGAACTACCGACGAATGCTTTTTGCAAAGCAGAATGCTTAACCTTGGCAAAGGTCCGGCGGTGCATTCACTAAGAGCGCAAATAGATCGCAATAAATATAAAGAAATAATGAAGCATAAACTGGAGCTTCAAGAAAATCTCTTGTTAAAGCAAGCAGAAATAATAGATATATCTTTTGAAAAAGAAGAAAACAAATGGATTTTAACCTCTAAAAATAATATAAAATACAAATCAAAATGCGTGGTTTTAGCTACAGGAACGTTTTTAGAGGGCGTTGTTCATATTGGTGAAACGTCCTACCAGAGCGGCCCTGACGGAGTTTTCCCTTCCGTTTTGCTTGGGGAATCGCTAAAAAAACTTGGTATGAAATTAAAAAGATTTAAAACCGGTACTCCTGCCAGGGTTTTAAAATCTAGCATAAATTTTGATGTTTTGGAAGAACAACCCGGCGACGAAAACATTGTTCCTTTTTCTTACGATACGGAAAAAATTGGCGAAAATAAGGTTAAATGCTATATTTCTTGGACGAATGACAAAACGAAAGAAGTTATTTTAAAAAATATTCACAGATCCCCTATGTATAGCGGTAAAATCGAAGGTGTCGGCCCTAGATATTGCCCGAGTATCGAGGATAAAATTATGAGGTTCCCCGATAAAAAACGCCATCAGTTGTTTATTGAACCGTGTGGATTAAATACAGAAGAAATGTACCTTCAGGGTATGTCCACTTCCCTGCCGGAAGAAGTTCAAATTGAGATGTATAGGACTATTCCCGGTCTTGAAAATGTAAAAATTATGCGCCCGGCATATGCTATTGAATATGACATAGCAGACCCTCAGCAAATGAATTTAAGTTTGGAATTTAAAGAGTTTCCCGGTCTTTTTGGTGCAGGACAATTTAACGGAAGTTCCGGCTACGAAGAAGCGGCTGCGCAAGGTTTGATTGCGGGAATAAATGCAGCGCTTAAAGTTAAAAATAAAGAGCAATTAATTTTAGACAGGGGCACATCATACATAGGCACATTAATAGATGATTTGGTAACAAAAGGAGTAAATGACCCGTACAGGATGATGACATCAAGGTCTGAATATAGATTGGTTTTAAGGCAAGATAATGCAGACGAAAGGCTAACACCAATCGGCAGAAAAATAGGACTTATAAATAGCAAAAGATATAAAAAATTTGAAGAGAATCAAAAGCTAAAACAGGAAGAAATAAAAAGAATAAAGAGCACAGTAATTGCGCCGAGCGAAGAATTAAATAAAGTTCTTGTTTCACGTGAAACATCACCTATTAAAACAGGTGTGAAAATAAGCGATTTATTAAAAAGACCGCAAGTTACGTATGATGATTTAACAGATTTTGATAAAACTCGACCGGAAATTGATAAGTTGATTTTTGAAAAAGTGCAAATTGAAATTAAGTACGAAGGATATATTAACCGCCAAAATAATCAAATTAAAGAATTAAGACGCTTGGAAGAAAAAACTTTACCGGAAGATATAAATTATAAAGAAATCAAAGGTCTTCGATTGGAAGCTGTAGAAAAACTTAAAAAAATAAGTCCAAAAAATATTGGTCAAGCCTCACGTATCTCTGGGGTTAGCCCGGCGGATATATCGGTTTTGATTATTTGGCTTGCCTCAAAAAAACGTAAAGGAAAAAATTGAAATGAAATTATTATTTGAAGAAGCTGAAAAATTTGATATTCATTTAAATGATAACCAATTAGAAAAATTTAAAATTTATATGAATTTTCTTTTGGAATATAATTCGCACACAAATTTAACTGCAATAACTGAACCGGGCGAAATTATGATAAAGCATTTTTTGGATAGTATTGTATTAAATAAATTTGTTGAAATTCCAAAAAACGCAAAAATTATTGATGTTGGCACGGGTGCGGGTTTCCCGGGGGTTCCTATGAAAATTTTTCGCGAAGATATAGACTTAACACTGGTCGATAGTTTAAATAAAAGAATTAAATTTTTAAATGATTTAATGGAAAAAATAAATTTAAAAGCGGAAACAATTCATTGCCGCGCGGAGGAACTTAGTCACAATAATAAGTACAGAGAAAAATATAATTTTGCGGTTTCTCGTGCGGTTGCTCCGCTTAATATTCTTTGTGAGTATTGTTTGCCGTATGTGAAAATTGGCGGTTTTTTTGTTGCTCTTAAAGGGTCAAACGCTGATGAAGAAATTCAAAATTCGCAGCAAGCTATTAAAATTTTAGGTGGTAAAATTGAAGCAAAAAAAACTTTTGAACTTCCGCAAAATAAAGGCTCTAGAAATATTTTAATTATAAAAAAAGAAAAAGAAACTCCCAAAAAATATCCGCGTTCAAACTCAAAAATTTCAAAATCACCATTATAATGTTTCACATGAAACAGTATAATTTATATTTTTGTTTCAAAGGAGTGTTTCACGTGAAACACTCCTTATTTTTTGAAATTAGGGTTGATTTTCGTTTTTTAAAAGAGTATCATATAATTAGCATTTTAAATCAAAAAACACTTTTAATTGGAGGGTTTTATGGGAAAAATAATTTCAATTTCTAACCAAAAAGGCGGAGTGGGAAAAACCACAACAACGGTCAATTTAGCGGCATCTTTGGGTGCTGCGGGCAAAAAAGTTTTAATTATAGATTTAGATCCTCAAGGCAACACAACAAGTGGTTTGGGGTTTAATAAAAAAGAAGTAGAAAAATCATCTTACGATGTTTTGGAAAAAGATGTTTCACCCGAAGAAGCAACACTTAAAACCGAGTTTAAAAATTTGAGTTTAATTCCTTCTCATATAAATTTAGCGGCGGCAGATGCCGGAATTAGCTTGTTTTCGGGCAAAGAATCAAAACTTAAAAATAAAATTTTAGAATTAAAAAAAGTGTACGATTTTATTTTAATTGATTGCCCCCCGTCTTTGGGAATAATTACTATTAACGCATTTTGTGCCAGTGACAGTATTTTAATACCGATTCAGTGTGAATATTACGCCTTAGAAGGGCTTTCACAACTTATAAACACTATAAAAGTTGTAAAGCGACATCACAACACAGATTTAGACATAGAAGGTATTTTAATGACAATGTGCGACACCAGGCTTAACCTGACAAAACAAGTTATGGCGGAAGTGCAAAACAATTTCCCTGATAAAGTTTTTAAAACAACTATTCCCCGTTCGGTTAAACTTTCTGAGGCACCCGGTTTCGGTAAACCGGTGATGTATTTTTCTAAGTTTAATAAAGGTAACTGGGCTTACAAGGCTTTGGCGAAAGAAATCATAAAGAACAATAAATAAAAGGGTGTTTTTATGAAAGAAGATTTTAAATATGAAATTTGGAACTTACCAAGCTATATCACAGAGCTTGAAAGCAGAGAAAACTTAACGGACAAAGATTTAGAAAACATTTCAGGAGGAACTATGAACAGAAAATTAGCAGCAAGTGTTCTTGCCGGACTGTCTGCATTCACCATTGCACCGGGCATTGTATCTCCGGTGGTAAGTGCCGTTACTACAACAAAATCTTCATCGCAAAGAGAGATTAAAAACCAAAACGTTAATTTTGAAATAACTAAAGAGCAAGCCATAGAAGATATAAATTATGCAATAAAAGCCATAAAAGACAATCACGTTTCAGCGGTAGAAAAGGTCCCCGATGAAGTTACAAACCAAGCAAAAATAGAAATTGAAAACTTAAAAGATAAAGTAAGCGTAATTGACGAATGGAGAGCAATTTCAAGAATTTTTTCAAAACTCCACGATGCGCACACAATGGTATTGTCTCCTGATTTTTTAAATAAGAGGTTGCCCTTTGACACCGAATATGAAAACGGAAAATTTATTTGCAAAAGCGGAGATTTTAAAGATTGCGAAATAACGGCTATAAATGATATTCCGATTGATGAATTATACAAGATTTTTCAAAATCACTATTCATACGAAATTGAGGAAAGGACAGTGCATAGTTTTTTTGAAACTCCTTCGAATTTTATTCCCGAAGGGAAGTTTGCTCTTTGCGGAATTGATACTTCCAAACCCATAAAAGTAAGTTTTAATACACAATCAGGAGTCCAAAGTAAGAATTTTGAAACGACCGAAATAAAATTGCCGAATTTGGATTCAGAGCAGTGGGTGTCTTATGAAATTGATGAAGAAAACAGTCTTGGGATTTTTAAATTAAACCGGTGCCGATACAATGAAGAGTATTTTAATACGTTGCTAAATTTCTATAAGGAAGTTTCGAATAAAAAAATAAAAAATATAGCTATAGACTTGCGTAAAAACGTAGGCGGAAACAGTGCTGTTGTTAGATTATTTGCGTTGGGATTAAAAAAACTTGAAAAGTTTTGTAGCTTTGGTGCGTGTGTGAGAGATGGAAATAAAATATTGAAAAGAGATTCCGTGGTGATAGATAAAAATGATATAGAAGAATTTAGAACTTATTATCTGGGCGAGAACTATGATAAAAATATTTTATTTGACGGAAATGTATTTTTGCTTACTTCCCACGCTACATTCAGTTCAGGTTTGTGGTTTGCAACTATTTTTTCTGACAATAATCTTGCTAAAGTAGTAGGTGAAATACCGGGTAATTCACCCGAATCTTTTGGAGATACATCTGGAAAAGTTTTTTGTACTCCTAATTCAAAATTGAAATTTTGCACTACCTTCAAAAAGTTTTATCGCCCCGATAAATCCAAAGACGGCACAAGGTTAATCCCAGATGTGCAAGTACCCGCAAAAGACGCCCTTAACAAAGTTTATGAAATAATAAAGAATAATAAGTAAAAAGGAGAGAAGATTATGGCATCTAAAAAAGGTGGTTTGGGCAAAGGTTTAGATATGATTTTTATGGAAAACAACACAGAAAACGAAAACGTACCCACAGTGCTGAAAATAAGTGAACTTGAAGCTAATAAAGCGCAACCTAGAACGATTTTTAACGACGAGCTTTTAAAAGAACTTGCAGATTCTGTTTTAAAGCACGGAATAATTCAGCCGATTGTTGTAAAACCGCTTTCTTCCGGCAAATATAAAATAATTGCAGGTGAAAGAAGATTTAGAGCCGCTAAAATGGCTGGTTTAACGGAAGTTCCCGTTATAATTAAAGATATTAACGAAAAAGAAATCACCGAGCTTGCTTTGGTAGAGAATTTACAAAGAGAAAATTTGTCCGCTTTGGAAGAAGCAAAAGGCTATAAAAATTTGATGGAAAATTATGACCTTACGCAAGAAGAAGTGGCTAAATCCGTGGGGAAATCACGGTCTTATGTGGCAAATACATTAAGGCTTCTTAATTTACCTAATTTTGTGATAGAAAAACTAGAATCAAACGAAATAACCGCAGGCCACGCCAGAGCGATGCTATCCCTTTCCGGCGATGATATTGAAAGAGCACTGAAAACCACAATTTCGCAAGGCTTAAACGTCCGACAATTAGAGCAACTTGTTAAAAAAATGAATTTTAAAGAACTCGAAAAGCCAAAATCTTTAAAGGTTATTAAAAAAGACACTTTTTTTAATAAGATAGAATCAGATCTTCATAAAAAGCTGAAAAGAAAGGTTAAAATCGTTTCCGGCAGAAGAAAAAAAGGCACAATTCAAATTGAATTTTTTGGCGAAGAAGACCTTTCTAATATCTACAATATTTTAATAAAATAGGAGGTTTTAAATGATAGAAAAAAAGGTATCAAAATTAATAACTTTCTCATTAACTGCGGCGTTGCTGGTTTGGATATTCATAAACACTTATGCTGATGTTTGTGCGGCTGACAACAGGGGTTATGTAGTCAGTAATTTAAATAATTTTTTTAGCAGTGCCGGCCTTGGGTATAGGTTTGGAATTGATGATTTTGTGGCAGCTATTCGCTTTTTAGAGTATTTTGCTTTAGGAATACTTGTTAGCATTATTTTTAGGTTTTATCACAAAAACATTTTAAAATTTTGGACTCAGCCACTTTTTGTGGGGCTTTTGGTGCCTGTTTGTGAAGGTTATTATAAGTTTTTAAAAGGTGCTTTCCCGCTTGTTTCAATTATTGTTGTTTCGTTTGTGTCCTTTATTTTGGGCATGGTATTGTGCATTTTAATTACATCATTTAAAAGAGATAGGCGCAGCAATTTATATAATTCAAGAAAATATAGAAGAAGGTAAGATTTATGCTTGATATAAAAAGAATTAGAAATAATCCCGAAGAAATAAAAACAAAAATTAAAACCAGAAACACTAATTTAGATAGTGTTATTGATGAAGTGCTGAAACTTGACGAAGTTCGTAGAAAATTGATTGCCGAAGCGGAATCGATGAAGGCCGAGCAAAACGGATATAATAAAAAGATTCCCGCTATGAAAAAAAACGGTGAAGATACCACGGAGATTATGAAAAATCTAAAAGAGCTTTCAAAGAATATTGCTGAGAAAAATAAGGAATTATCTGAGATTGAGAACAAACAAAGAGAGATTATTTTATATATCCCAAATGTCCCAAACGAAAGCGTGCCAATCGGAAAAGACGACACAGAAAATGTGGAAATACGCCGTTTTGGAGAGCCGAGAAAGTTTGATTTCGAGCCAAAACCGCATTGGGAAATTGGTAAAAATTTAGGTATTTTAGACCCCGAGCGTGCGGCAAAAGTAACTGGCGCAAGGTTCCATTTTTATAAAGGGTTTGGCGCAAAATTGGAGCGCGCGGTTATAAATTTCTTTTTAAATACTCATAGTGAAAATGGCTATACCGAGGTTTTGCCACCGCATATAGTAAATAGTGATTCGCTTTATGGTACGGGACAATTTCCTAAATTTAAAGAAGATGTATTTAAGCTGGAAAACATTGATTATTACTTAATTCCTACTGCAGAAGTTCCGGTTACAAATTTTCACCGAGATGAAATTTTAGATGGCAGTAAATTGCCGATAAAATACTGCGCATATTCTGCGTGTTTTAGGTCGGAGGCCGGTTCTGCGGGTCGAGATACCCGTGGGCTTATCAGGCAGCATCAGTTTAATAAAGTTGAGCTTGTTAAGTTTGTAAAACCGGAAAATTCTTACGATGAATTGGAAAAATTAACAAACGACGCAGAAAAATTGCTGCAACTTCTTAAAATTCCTTATAGAGTGGTATGTTTATCTACAGGCGATATTGGTTTTTGCTCTGCTAAAACGTATGATATTGAAGTTTGGATGCCTTCTTATAATAGATATGTCGAAATTTCGTCTTGCTCGAATTTTGAGGATTACCAGGCCAGAAGGGCGCAAATTCGCTATAAAGATAACCCTAAAGATAAAGCAAAATTTGTTCATACGTTAAATGGCTCAGGACTAGCAGTTGGCAGAACTGTTGCTGCAATTTTGGAAAATTATCAAAACAAAGACGGCAGCATAACAGTTCCCGAAGTTTTGAAAAATTACCTTGGATCAGACATTATTAAATAAAAAATATAAAAAATTTTTAAAAAATATTTTTTCTTAAAATCCCCATTTTTCGGGGATTTTTTGCATTTTAAAATAAAAAAACTGAAAAAAATTAAAAAAATTATAAAAAAAGACTTGAAAAACGTTTTTAAATCATCTAAAATGTTCCTGAGTATAAAAAATACATATAAATAGTTCAAAATTTATGAAATTGCTACAAATTTATTCAAAAATAGTTACGTAGTGGTTCATTTTGTGTTATTAAAAGAAAATGGAAGGGGAAATCCGCATGGTTAAGAAATCTCAAAGAATCTGGATAATATTTGCAGGGCTGTTTATCGCTCTGGTGGCGGCGTTTGCTGTGCCAAAAACGGAGAAAAAAGAAGTCTATGCGGCTGCTGACTTAACAATAAATAGTTTTAGCGATCTGGAAACGTTTCGTGATAATGTAAACAGCGGCACTAGTTATTCCGGAATGACTGTAGAATTAAATGCGGATATTTATGCACCAAATGATTACGACTGGATACCGATAGGTACGAGTAATTCTTATGCATTTAGGGGTACTTTTAACGGTAAAAACCATGTAATTAGCAATTTACACATAAATGGATCTGCAAGTGGAATGGCTAGTTGTGATTATTTTGGTTTGTTTGGTTATATAAGGTATGATGCAGGAATAAACGATTTAACGGTTGAAAATATTGTATGTGAAGCTACCGGAAGATCATCCATGGTTTATGCCGGCGGTTTAGTGGGTTATGTTGTTGGCGCTAAGATAAATAATTGTCATGTTACTAAAAGTGGTAGTGGTAATTGCGTAATTAATATGATAAGTAATGCAAGTAGTGGTGGTACTAATGCCGGCGGTTTGATTGGATATATAAGTGCTAATTTTCCTTATGCTTATGCTAATATTATTTCAAATTGTAGTTCGGAATGTCAAATTCAAGCAACTAACCGTGGTCAAAATCTTGGTGGTTTAATTGGTACTATGTCATCGGATGCTAATATTAACATTAAAATTACTGATTGCTATTCTACCGGTGCGGTTATCGGTTCAAGTGCAACCGGCTCCTGCATAGGCGGATTTGTGGGTCGCCCTCAAGGGGAAATTTACAGATGTTATTCCACAGGAAATGTTACCAGCGGCTGTAGCAGTGACGGTTATGTTAGAAATGGCGGCTTTAGTGGCGAGACTAACGGATGCTGTGATATAAAAAATTGTTATTCCACCGGAAATGTAGCTCAAACCGGTGGGAAACAACCCTGTTTAGGTGGATTTATTGCAAGTATATATAAAGGAGATCAAACTAGTTATACGCTGAATGTAAGCAATTGCTATTCCACGGGTAATATAACTCTTGGTGGTACCATTTCAGGCGATAGATGTGTTGGTAGATTTTTAGGTGTAAGTACTAGTTACTATGATAAATATATAAATGAAGGTTCAAACTGTTATTATTTATCTACCAGTTCACTTCCGAGTGGAATAAATTCAGGTAGAGGTACTTCAAAAACTGCGGCGCAGTTCGCCAGCGGCGAAGTAACATACCTTTTAAATGGTAGTGTTAGCGGTAGCATGCCGTGGTATCAACGTTTAGGCGGCAATTATTCTGATGATTTTCCGAATTTAGATAATAGTTCTTATAAAGTTTATCGTCATACCACATGCGGCGATGTAACAGTGACCGCTTTTTACAATAATAGTTCCTCTGAACGTAACCACAGTTTTAACAATGGTTTTTGTGAATATTGTGATGCATATCAGTCGTGTTCGGGTTCAGGAACATCTGAAAGTCCGTACCAAATAACAAACGCAGGTCAGCTTTATTGGTTTGCGGCGGTGGTTAATGATTATAATAAAAGTAAATGTCAGGGTTCGCCGAGTGCAAATTCAGCTGCATGTGCTAAATTAATGAACGATGTTACAATAAACACGGATCCAAGTTCATCAAGTGCTCGTCTTTGGAACCCTATTGGCCGCTATGCTGGCTCCGAAACTTATAAATTTACAGGAAGCTTTAATGGTAATAACCATAAAATTTCCGGTATGAAAATTAACATGAGTAACACCGCATGGACAAGCAGTTACACATATGCTGGATTTCTTGGTTATGCTTCTCCGGGAGGAGACGGAGTATATAATTTAACTATAGACAATTCTAAAGTAAATGTTGTTACCACTTCAATGAATGCGATTGTAGGTATAATGTCAGGAACAGTTTTGGGCGGTAAAATAGAAAATTGTAAGGTTATGAACTCCACAGTTACTGTAAATGCAACCGGAAAAGGTAGTGCTGGTACATTTTCAGGGAAAAATAATGGTAGTAGTACGTATATAAATTGTAGTGTTGAAAACTGTATTGTTAATAGTACAAGTACTGTAGAATGTTATGTCGGTGGTTTTATAGGAGAATTGTATGGCGGAAGTTATACAGGTTGCCATGTATCATGTTCGATAACTGCTACAAGTAATAGTGCTTCTACCACCGATTACCAAAGCGGTACGGGCGGTTTTGCAGGAAACGCAACAAACCCTACAAAAATAGAAAGTTGTTCCTCGTCCGGTGACGTAACTTTAAACAGTAAATACAAAGGAACCGTTGCAGGTTTCATAGGTTTTGTTCGTAATAATACGGGATCCGAGTTTAAAATAAATAAATGCTGTGCATCAACAAAGGTTTATCACAATAGCACCGCTACCTCCGGTACTATTTACACGGGCGGTTTTGCTGGCGACAGCTGGTCGCAAAACGGTAGTATTTCTTATTATAATTGTTGTGCTAATGGATACAGTTCAGATAATGGATATAATTCATATTGTGAAGTTAGCACAACCAGCAGCAATGTAACAATCATATCAAGTTCTTTTGTGGCAAATTTTGGTTCCGGTGATATGGTAAGGTGTTATTGCAAAGGAAACTTAGCTATTACAGGATCGGGAACTAAGTACTTAGGTAAATTTTGTGGTAGCGAAAGCGGCAATCATGTTTTTTCAAATTTTTATTCTTTAACCGGTAATACAATTGCATACCGCAGCAGTTCTTCGGGCAGTTATAGTTACACTTCGTACGTGGGCAGTAACTATGAAAACGGTACCGCAACAACTGAGGCGGAGTTTGCAGAAGGTAGCGTAACATGCTTGCTTAATGGCGGCACTGGTGGTTCTTATGCTAGCGGAGGAACAGTTTGGTTCCAGAATTTAAGTCCAACGACACCTACTGACCCTCACCCTGTTTTAGATGATACTCACAAAAAAGTTTATACAGAATTAAGTTGTGGCGGCGGCACAAGATACTACACCAATGACTGTTCATATACTGATAGTCATACTTTTGAGAATGGTTTCTGTACAAGCTGCGGAAAATATCAGGGTTGCGCAGGTGAAGGAACGAGTGATTCGCCGTATCAAATCAGCAACGCAGGGCAGCTTTATTGGTTTGCTTGTTTGATAAATCGTGATACAAACAGTAAATGCATTATGTATCCCGGATATAATACTAGTTCATGTGGAAAATTGACAACAAACATAACAATCCCAGCAAAAGATCCGTCAAGTAATACAGACCTTCTCTGGACCCCAATAGGTGCAACTAATTCCGTTTATTATTTCAAAGGCACATTTGACGGTAATAATAAAACAATTTCCGGTATGAACGTGAACATAACCGGTGCTACAAGTTCGACTTATGCAGGATTTTGTGGGTTTATGAGTGGTGCTACAATTAAGAATGTTGGGCTAATAAATTCCAGCGTAAATGTAAGCGGTTCAAATGATATTTTTGTCGGCAGTTTAACTGGAGTTTTAGGATCAAATAGCACTATAATTAACAGTTATTCCACGGCAACAGTTACTGCAGCATGTACAAGTTCAAACATTGTTTATGCCGGTGGTTTGGTAGGATTACAAAATATGAGTACTTCCAATATAAACAGCACTTATGCCATAGGTGATGTAACAGTTTCCGGTTCTGGAACCTTATATGCCGGAAGATTGGTAGGCAATTATACAGCCGGTACAGTAACGAATTCGTATTGCTTAAGTACGTCTGTAGTTACTGGCGCAACGCCTACAATTGTTTCCGGTGTTACGGAAAAAACCCCTGCTGAGTTTGCCAGTGGTGAAGTAACATGCTGGCTTAATGGTGGTAATGGTACCAGTAAATCCAGTGGCGGCACACCATGGTATCAATCGATAGATAATGGTATGTCTCCGGATGCATATCCTCTTCTCGATAGTTCGCGCGGCAGAGTTTATGTAAGTACACCTTGTGGACAATCTAGCCCGGAATACAGTAACTACAATCGTGGTTCAGCCACTACGCACAGTTTTAATTCTAGTGGTTTCTGTACAAAATGCGGTGCATATCAGCCTTGCACAGGCGCAGGAACGAGCGCTTCGCCGTATCAAATCGGCAACGCAGGTCAGCTTTATTGGTTTGCGTGTGTTGTAAATGATGATCATCTTAACTGCGAAGACTACTACGCAACTAATAGCAGAAAAACAAACGCATACGGCACATTAACAGCTAACATTACAATACCTTCGGAGCGTCTGTGGAAACCGATTGGTAAATCTGACAACAGTTCTGATTATTATGCGGGTACATTCGACGGTAATAATAAAACAATTTCTAATGTAAAAATAAACATAACCGGTGCAACAGGCCAAGTATATGCCGGATTTTTTGGCTATGCACGGAATGGTACAATTAAAAATTTAGGTATAAACAATGTTGATATTAATATTGATGGTGGTAACCGCAATTATGTCGGTGGTTTGGTAGGTTATTCTTGGTCTACCGTAAGTGGATGTCACGTTACAGGAAATATTAATATCCATAACAATGGCACTACTGGTTATTATTATTATTATGGCGGTTTATTTGGCGCGAAGGGCAGCAGTGTAAGTGATTGTTATGTAGATGCAAATATTGTTGTAGATTTCACCGCTAGTAGCGATTCTTTTGCGGGCAGCTTGGTGGGACATAGTGATACCGGAAATATACACAGGTGCTACTCTAAAGGAACTATTTCGGCAAAATGCCGCTATACCGGTGGTTTAGTGGGTTATGCATATGGAACTACTTACATAAACAACTGTTATTCTATGGTGGATGTTACTTCCACATATACAGCAAAATCAACTTATACCGGTGGGCTTGTGGGTTATTTAAATCTTAGTAATGCCACTGATGTAATGTCTAACAGTTACGCCATAGGAGATGTATCAGTCAGCAGCTCTACAAAATATGTTGGGCGTTTAGTAGGTTACAAAAGCAGAGGTGACGTAACTAACTGTTACTACCTTTCTACCTCTGCACTTCCTAGTGGTACTGTTTGCAACGAAGGTACCTCAAAAACTTCGGCGCAGTTTGCAAGTGGCGAAGGAACTTACTTACTTAACCAAGGTCAAGGTATTGCTTGGTATCAGTCATTGGATAATAATTTAAGTCCGCACGATTCTTACCCGCTTCTCGATAGCGCAAGGGGAATGGTTTACAAAGGTTGTACGCCGAGCGCTTCTTCAACAAGTGATGTCTATTACAGCAACAGCCCCGATACCACGCATACGTTCGACAACGGCTTCTGTATTTACTGCGGCGCATATCAGGCATGCACAGGCGAAGGAAACAGCGTTTCGCCGTATCAAATTGGCAACGCAGGTCAGCTTTATTGGTTTGCGGCAGTGGTAAATAATAATTTAGATAAGTGTGCAAATTTAACATCTACACCGCTTGCCAGAAAAATTAACGCATATGGTAAATTAACAAATGATATTATAATAAATGAAGATATTTCCAGCGCAAGCGCTCGCCTTTGGACGCCAATTGGTATAAATAACAGCACGTCAAACTATTATACAGGAACATTTGATGGTGATGGCCACACAATTTCCGGCATGAAAGTAAATATAACAAGTGGAGCCGCAAATGATATTTATGCCGGCCTTTTTGGGTGTGCTAATGCCGGTTCAGTTATAAAAAATGTTGGCTTAATAAACTCCGATGTAACCGTAAACGGTTCACAATACGTTTATGCCGGAGGAATTGCTGGGTACCAATATGGAAGTATATATGATAGCTATGCTATATGCGATGTAACTGCAACCGGTAATTACAATATTTATGCCGGTGGCTTGGTTGGGCAAAAATCTGCCGGCGCCATACGAAGGAGCTATGCGTCAGGTGCAGTCAATGTTACAAACACAAGAAATTCAAGCTTTAGTATTTATGCCGGTGGCCTTATTGGATGGCAAGCTAGTTCTGGTACAATAACCGACAGCTATGCAACAGGCGCAGTTAGTACTACAGCTATAGGCCCCGTTCGTATTGGTGGCTTGGTTGGATATCAATATGACTCTATAAGTAACAGCTATGCAACAGGCGATATATCAGTTTCTACTTCGGGCAACAAATATGCCGGAAAATTGGTAGGTTTCCAATACTCCGGAAAGACAGTAACAAATTCTTACTACCTGAGCAGTAGCACCATAACAAATGAAGGCACGGGTACTATGACTGATTGCACCGGAACTATCGGCGACACTGAAAAAACCACAGCTGAGTTTGCCAGCGGTGAAGTTACTTGTAGGCTTAATAATACATCAGGTACAGATCCGGTAAGCGGCGGCACAACGTGGTATCAAACGCTTGGAATAGATGATTACCCACTTCTTGACAGTACAAATGAAAAAGTTTACTGCGGATACAGGTGTAAGAGCTCTACATTGGAATATACCAATTACAGCGAAAACCCGCTTCGCCCGACCGCTAACCAAAATCATGATTTTGAAGATAACAACGGCTTCTGTTCATACTGCGATATATATGAAGCGCCGTCAAGCGGTACGGGTACTTCGGGAAGTCCATATCAAATAACAAACGCAGGTCAGCTTTACTGGTTTGCGGCGGTTGTAAATAACGAATTGGATAAATGTGATGACGCACCCGCCGAGCGCAACACATCAGCATGCGCTAAGTTAATGTCTAACATAACAATAAATGATAATATATATTTTGAAATCGCCCGCCTTTGGACACCAATTGGTATAGATGGTAGCAGTTCAAACTACTATACAGGAACATTTGATGGTGATGGCTACACAATTTCCGGTATGAAAGTAAACATCACAGGCGCCACAAGCAATATTTACGCAGGGCTTTTCGGGTATGTTTATGGTTCAAGTGGAAAAATTCAAAACGTTGGCATTATAAACTCCAGTGTAAATGCAAGTGGTCCAAACACTGTTTGTGCCAGTGGTTTGGTGGCTGGGTACCTCGACAGCTCAAGAATAACAAACTGCTATGCCACAGGAGATGTAACTGCTACAGGTACAGGCTCAGGCTTTGTTTATGCCGGTGGTTTGGTTGGATGGAACATTCAAACAAGCGTTATAACAGGCAGCTACGCCACGGGAAATGTAACTGCCATAAATCGTTATAATAGTACTTATGCCGGCGGTTTGGCCGGATATAATAACAGTGCTACAATAACGAGCAGTTACGCCACAGGAGATGTAACTGTCACATGTACAAGTACAGGTACAGGGAATAATTATACTGGAGGTTTGGCTGGGTATTGCTACTCCACCACAATAACGAACAGTTACGCCACAGGAGACGTAAGCGTCACACATGATGGCACGGGTAATGTTATGGCCGGTGGTTTGATTGGGTGTCAAAACGCTAACAGCTCGGCATACAATGGCTACTCAATTAGTAATATAATAGTTAGCGGCAGTGGCACAGGTGCAAAATATGTAGGTAAAGTAATAGGTCAGCATTCAGGCACAGCAACGAACCTATACTACCTAAGCACCAGCACAATAACAAACAACACTACAGCGGGAACTTACACTGACAATACGTCAACCCTCAGCGGTGCAACTTCTAAAACTGCCACTGAATTTAGCAACTTCGCAGTTAAAGACTTACTGCAAACTTATGTGGACGCAAATACAACTGCATCTAACCCGTTGTCCTCTTGGGTGCAGGCTGTGGATAAACCGGAATTTAGCTGGGATGATCACGAACTTTCCACAACTATTTCTTGGGGTAACATGACCTTTGCTTACGACCCGGAAGAAGGCACATGGTCACTCCCCGAAGGTGATGAAGGTGAAAATATAGTAACTTTTGTAAATGGTTCAAATGGTGCAAAACTTAGGTATAATGCCGTTTTTGATATAGCAACAGGCTTAAGCGGTATAACCGGAGGAATAGCGCATTCTGCCGGTGATGTTACATACCAAGGCTCCACATGGCCAATGGTTAACTCTGCGCAGATGGTTGTAAGCTCAGATCCTAATACAGATAGAAGAAACACGACGCTTACACTCAGCGGAACGCCGAGCGGAGGAAATTTTGACAGAACCACTCCTGAAAGCCCGATGGAAATCGGCGTTATAGTCATGACAATCAGCGGTTAATAGATAAAACACAGCAAAAGAAAAAGCGGATTAATTTTCCGCTTTTTTTATTTTGCCGTGTAAAGAGCTATTGCCGTGCGGTTTGGCAGTTTTAAAATTGAGCCGGGGGTTAAACTTTCGTTTATTGATATGCCGTTGAATGTTGAAACCGCAGTTACGAATTTTACATCATTGTAGTATGATTCGCAAATTGAGCTTACTGTGTCGCCATACTGGACTATATAGTCGTCATATGCAATGTCCAGACCTTTTGTAAGGGTTGTTTCGCCTTGTGATTTAGTTGATGCTTGATTATCTTCATTTTGTGCAGAAACGGCTTTTTCGGAGCTGTCTGATGTGTTTGCATTATATATTAAATTTCCTATTGAAACTGCCGTGGTAATGTCCCTTTTTTGCCCTTCGCTAAGTTTGGAATAAACCAAATATATTAATCCCACCACTATGGAGGCAGTAAGTATTGTTTTGGAAACCCTTGATATTATCGGTTTTTTTGATTTAATTTTTAATTTAATATATCCCCACCAAGAACTGGCTTTGGAGATTTTTTCCGCTTTTTTTAAGTCGATTATCATCTCCGGTATGGAAGAGTAAACGTCTTTTTTGCATTTATCCAGTACAAGGTGCAGTTGTTTGTTAAATCCTGCTTCGCATTCCTGGCGCAAAATTGTAAATATTATGTCATGAATATGCTCATAAATTAATTTATTTTCGTTTTCTGGGTAGTTTCTTATGTTTTTAAGGTTATAATTAAAAATAATATTTTTGTCGCTGTCTACGCAAATATTTTCAAGTTCTGTGGCGCATGCGGCAACATTTTTTGGTAGTTTGTTTATTTGCTCCACTTTCATTAAAATTTGCTCTAAAACTTTGCAGCGTTCGTCAAAATGCGAAGTAGAAAGTTCTTTGTCGTATTTTTTTATTATACCTGGACTTTCTTTATACTTAAAAACGCTGTAAAAATTATCTTTGTGTACAAAAAAATCACAAAACTCTTTTGGCTTGTTTTTGCTGGAGTAAATAAAATATAAAGTCTTAAAAATGCCGATATTATCGGGTTCGTACGGTATTTCATTCAAAATATACAAATTATTGGATAAATTTTTTTCACCCTTATAAGCGATATAAATATTTATTTGTTCGCTTTGGTATTTTGTGGCAATAATCGTATAATCAGACTCTTTTTTTAGGGGTATCATACTTTGGCACCTTCTTAAAATTTAATATTGGCAAAATTAAAACATTTTTTTGTGCTTGACTCAATTATTCTATAATAATATACTATATTATACAGTATAAAAATAAAATAGTAAATCTCTTTTTTATAATTTTTTTAATTATAATGTTTAAACATTATAAATCTTACGAAAAGGCGGGGTAAAACAATGGAAAAAAAGAATAAAAACGCAAAAACAAAAGCTCAAAAAAATTTAAAAATAAGTGAAATTAAAGATTTTTTTGAAAAAAAAGAAGTTAAATATGCTGTTATAGGTATTGTGATTTTTATTATTTCTTTTTTAATACAGTACTTTGTAAATAAACCTAATTTGGGCATATTTTTAGGTTCAGATATGGACGCTTCGGGAAATGTTTATGTTTTGGGTGTAAATGATGATAATGAGCAATATAAAGTAACTAAGATAAATTCATTTGGTAGACAAGAATTTAAAATAGACCTTGATAAATCCACCAGCACTTCGCAATATTCATACAGTAATATTGAAGCCGACACAAAGGGAAATTTCTACATTGTTAAACGTCAAAAAAATTTAGAAGCTGTTGTGCCGGATAAAAATTCTTATCCAATAAAAAGTGAACAGGTTTTGATGTATGATACAAACGGTAATTTTATAAAACAAGTAATATCAGTTGATTTTTCGAAAGATGCAAACCCGCCCACCGAGCCTTATATTCGTAAAGTACAACTTATTGACCAAAATATGACTGTTGTAGGTGCAAAAGAAAACACCTATGATGTTATAACCGCCTACCCATTGAAAGATGAAAGCCCTAAAAAGTCGTCATCTTTTGAAGTAACCCCGCCAAACGGATATACTGCGGACTCTTCCGGTTGGGTAACCGATGTTTGTGTGCTTTCCACCGGCAGAATAATGTATTCCACTCCTAATGGGCAGTTTTGGGTTATGGATAACAGTGGTAAATTTATAGATTACTCAAACGCTTTTTCGTCGACAGGATTTATAATTTCAGGTATGAGTGTTGACTCTTACGACGATGTTTATTTTACGGATATGATAAGCGGCGGATTTTATAAATTCGATACAAAGAGTGCAACAATTAAAGAAGTTTATAATCTTGATTCTTACGTAGTAAATAACGCCAATGTAAAACTTCGCGATTTAAGAAAAGTAAAACTTATTGATGAAAATGATTTTTATGCGCCGTCAAAAGCATTCGACAAGCCCTATTATGTGCGTTTTGGAATAGAAAATAATTTAATTTCTGATATAAGAGGAAACATCTTCCCCTGGGGAATTATAATAATGCTTATTTCTATGGCTGCACTTTGGGCACTTCTTTATATTGTTAAGTATTTGTCCGGGCTTGATATAAAACGTGTTCCTCTTGGAGTGCATTTGGTAACAATGTTTGTACCAGTTTTAATTATTGCCATGGGTGCGCTTGTTTATATTAATACAACCGATGCGGTTAATGAATACGTGTCAATACTTCGCAGCGAACAAGAACGCGGGGCAAAAACAGTTGTGGACAACATAAACGGCGAAGATTTTTCACGCATTGACCATGTAAGAGATTATATGACGAAAGATTATTCAAAAATCAAAGACGCAGTTACAAACAGCTACAATGAAATAGCACTGAAAATTGGCGACCGTAGTGACTATATCGTAACTTATGTGGAGAAATATAATAAGCTTTACGCAACAATTAACACGAAGTACAGCGTGGAATCAGATTCTTACGATAGGCTCAGATATACTGACCCGGATATGGTTACTGATCAGTGTGTACTTGTGGACGCAGTTTTGGAACGTGACGAATGCGAAAAACTTTACTCTATTTGGGATAAATTTTCAAATAAAAGTGGTGTGGTAGATTCTCAGGAAGCAATATTCCGTGATGTTTACGGTGATATATATGCTTCTTTTGTGGCAATAAAAGATAACAGCGGAGCTGTGGTTGGATTTGCAGGAAATTTCCTTGATGAAGAAATCCACCGCACAAATGAATTTTACCAGATTTTAAGTCACTCTATGGCAGTAATTATTATAATTACCCTTATGATAATTGCTTATATATGTTTTGTGGTAAAATGGTGCCTTTATCCTCTTAAAAAGATTGAAAAAGGCATTGAAGAAGCTACGCGTGGTGAGTGGAAGTCCAGAATAAAAATTATTTCCAAAGATGAATTTGCAGATATTGCCCAGGCGTTTAATTTGATGTCCGAAAAAATAGAAAGATATACTTCTAATTTAATAAGACTTAATAAAGAGTACGTACGATATGTACCCTCGGAAATTTTTAAATTTATGGATAAAGAAAAAATCACCCAAGTTAAGCTTTACGACCAGAAAATTTTAGATATGAATATTATCTATGTAACTTTTAATCTTTCTTGCAAAGGTTCATACGAATTTGCAAATGAAGTGGAAATTTTTGATGTTTTAAATGAAACATATGAAAAGATGTTCAAAGTTGTAGAAAACAATAATGGTGTGGTGCAATCTTTTGATGGCTTGGATTGCGTGATGTTGTTCCCCGGTGGCGCACAAAATGCTTTTAATGCTTCCGTACAGTTTAAAGAAATAGATATTGACCCAAAAGTAAAAGAGCATATGAACGTTACGCTTGGTTTTGGCAATGTGCTTATCGGTGTAACGGGTAATAAAGACAGACGAGGCGTTTTGGTAGTTTGTGATGAAATTATGCAGATGTTTAATATAGACACTTACCTTAAAGCAATAGGCATAAATCAAGTTGCAACCAAAGGAATAATTGACCGCTTGGACGAAAATCTGCCATTTAGCAACAGATATATCGGCAGAATAGGCAATATTACCGGCGAAGGCTACACAGATATATATGAAATAATAGACGCAACAAATAAATATAAATACGATCTTTATAAATCTACAAACAAGCTTTTTGAAGATGGAATAAAAGCATATTTAATCGGCGATTTTGAAAAGTCAAGAAAAATATTTACAGACGTTTTAAGAATAAACGAAAACGACAAAGTAGCGGTTCATTACCTTACAAAATGTGAGGAATATTTAACCAAAATTAAAAACGGAAAAGAAAATATAGGATTTACGGGATATTTGATTTAAAAAAATTAGATTTAGTTAAGAGGCAAAATTATGAATATTATAAATGATTTATTTGGAAGAATAACGACTACTTTGCAGTCCCAGCTTACGTCAATGAGTGCATTTATTACCAGAATACAAAATTTTGGTACGCAGGCCGCACAGTTCGTGCAGCAGAAAGTTCAAAAGTTTTTTCAAACAATCACTCAAAATCCGCGCAGAAAAGAAGATTATTGGAAAATATTTGGGCTGTATTTTTCAAAAAGATTTGTAGTGATGTCGATAATAATAACCGGTGCTTTGGGGTATATTCTTATTTATTGGATGTACCCTTGGGCGGACGGCAAACTTTGGACGGCAAATATCGGGATAGAGTCTTCTAAGCTTTCCACTTTTTCGGGGAAGGCAAGGCTTTTTGATACTCAAGGAATAAAAATATATGAAGGAAACGTGAAACAAGGTCGCCCGGAGGGCTACGGTGTTCAGTACGACAGCGAAGGACGTGTGATTTACGCCGGCGGTTTCCAAAGTGGTAAATACTTCGGTGAGGGTAGAACATACGATACCGACGGTACACTTATTTATGAGGGAGCTTTTGCAAATAACCTCTACGAAGGTGAAGGAAAACTTTACAATTCAATAGGGAAAATCATTTATGCCGGTGAATTTGCGGCAGGTATGCGTTCCGGAATAGGCATTGAGTATAACCCGGATACAGGCGAAAAAATGTATTACGGAAGCCACGCCAATGATGTTCGCTCCGGTAATGGTGTGGAATATGAAGAAGACGGAAAAGGAATTTTATACGAGGGCGATTTTAAAGACGGTGTTTATTTTGGCAGCGGAAAACTATATTCAAATGCGCATCTTTTGTATTCCGGAAGTTTTGCAAACGGAAACTTTGAAGGTGTTGGAGATTTGTACGATTTAGATACGGGAGTTATAAAGTATTCCGGTGAGTTTAAAAACGGCCTTTACGATGGCAATGGTAAATTATACGATGTAAATACTTCGGTTATTGTTTATGAAGGCAGTTTTTCCAAAGGAAAACGCCAAGGCGTTGGGAAATCATTCGATAAACTTGGTTCAGAAGAGTTTAGTGGTAATTTTAGAGGCGACAGTATTGATTACGTGGGATATTTGGGTGCAGATTTAGATAAAGTTACCACGGAATTTGGTCAAGAGACTTACCGAACCGAAACGGACGGACATCTTATTTTAACTTACTTGAGCTTGGACTCTTCAATAGTTTTTAAAGTAGATGATAAAGAAGGAAAGTATGTTTGCGAGAAGATAATTTTAGGCACAAAAAAAGAATTTATGGGGCTTAGCAAAAAAAGTTCGGCAGTGGAGCGCAGAAATGTAATGGGCGAACCATATTCTTCAATAAATTATGCTTGTGCAGCTTATTACAGAACTGTATTTTCGAATTTATCTATTAACATAAAAAATATAAGCAGTGTGCCAACCGACAAATATATAATGAATAAATACTTCATAAGATTTTACTTTAACGAAGGTCGCACAGAACTTAAATGCGTTGAAATATGTTCATTGTAAATTTTAAAATAACAATAAAAAACCTCCGAGAATTATTTTCGGAGGGCTTGTTTTTTATTATAATGAGAGTGGAAATTTATATTTATGGTCTTTGTTGCATAGGGAGGCTTCGTTTGTAACGCCGTTTGAGCCGTGTAGTTCATGTTTATAAACGTATCCTTTGTTATCAATAAACAAATCAATGTAAATATTTTCCTTGTCTTTTTCAGTCAAGTTTCCTTTTTCGATGCTGGCATCAATATATTCTTTGTCAAACTTAAAAACTGTGCTGTCAGATAATGCTATGTATTCTTCAGGCGAAGGGGAAGATATTTTTTCACAAATTTTTTTGCCACCTATAAATAATGGTATTCCCAATATAATTAATCCTACGCCTGCCAGCAGTTTTTTCCACCAGTTTTGTTTATGTTCTTGTTTGTCTTGTATGCTTGAATGACAAAGCATAGAACCTGCTATTGCAAACCCAAGATTAAAAAATAATAGTACAGAATTCACTTTTCCGCAAATATTTTTTCTAAACTCTATTTTTTTATTAATGGCGATGTTATAATCGTTGCTTATTGTTTCTAAATCATTATACTTTAGAGTTATTTTTTTACCGCCGTCGGGTAGATTAGCGGTTTGGTATCCTTTTACGCTGCAAGTGGGGAGCAAACATAAGAATGCTAAGAATATGGATAATAGTTTTTTCATTGATCAAATCTCTCTTTTCGCAATCGCTTTATAGCTTTATACTTATAGGTTAATTATAGTATAAACTAAATATTTTATCAATAAAATTATCTGCAATCTTTTAATCAATTGCAGATAATATGTTTTTATAAAATTATTTACTTAATTTCTTATGTTGCTAAAAATTTCTGTTATAATTCGTTTTATAAATTTTTTGTATTAAGCTGTTGCCGGGGTTGTCCATTAATACAAAGCCAAATTTTTTGTTGTTATTTCTGTCTATAAAGCTTGACATATAATCATTTACGCTTGGGTAAAGGAAATTTAAAGTAATTGGCAATTGCGTAAAGCTTGTAAAGTTAATTACAGGTTTTTTTACGCTGTCACTATCTTGCCATACTTTAGTGTAAAATTTGTTTATGGTATTCTTTTTGTTTGAAATGGTGTCTTTATATTTATCTTGCAAATATCCTTCTTTGGAATCTATCCATAATTTATCAAAGGATACATCGTCATCCCAAGATGTATAATTGTAAGCGTTGTTTATTCCACTTTGCCTGCTAAATATTATGAATTTTCCTCTTACATCACCCATTGTGAGTTGTTCTATATTTTTTTTACCTTTATAGTACAGGCTGTTTTTAGCTAGGGTTTTGTTAACAATATTTGCACAATCTTTACCTTTTTTGCAGTCTTCTGATTTAATTTGCAAAATTACTGTTTCTTTGGGGTTTTTCTTTAAAAAGTCACTTATGTAGCTTTCCACATCTTCTATGTACAGTTTTTTGAAAAAGCTTTTCCAGCAGGCGACTCCCCCGTGGTTTATTAAGCCTTTGTCGCTTATTCTTAGGTCTAAATATCTAATTCCGCTGTCTAGTTGGTCGGATATAGACTTAGACTGACATTTGGCATAACCCTCGGTGCATGCGGTAACTCTGGAAGTCCCGCTGTCGTGTGTGCCGGGGATGCTTACACTGGTAACTAGGGCTGAGTTTGGTAAGTAACTCATCCAGTTTTTTGCTGTAGCTTGTGCAAAATTTGGATTTCCGTTAAAGCAAGAGGCATCTATGCTGCTAAAAGCTATAAGTGCACAAGCAAAAAGTGCTAAAATTTTTTTGAAATACATAACCATCATACTCCTTTTTAAAATAAATTTTTATATAACCTTTAATTATTTTGTATATAATTAAAAGTTTAAAAATTCTATCTTTTTTCATTGGTTTGTTTTTCATTTTTTGGTGGACTTAAGGGGGGTCGAACCCCTGGCCTCCAGATTGCGAACCTGGCGCTCTACCAACTGAGCTATAAGCCCAAAAAAATTACATTTTTAATTTTATATTCTTTTTTCTTTTTTGTCAATTTATATTTTTAAAATAAATTCTTGAAATTTTTTTATTATTTACTATAATTATAGTTGTATTTTATATGCAATAAATATAACTATTGTACATTAAAGGTGGTAAAAATGGCAGATAAGAAAGCAAAATTTGTCGATATTCAAATAGAAACTTTTTTAGAAAACACATTTTATTTTAAGGCTGATTCATTATTAATAACAGTTGATTTTTTAGGTTCCTGTTATGTTGTTTCAAAGCAACCAGGTGTAGGGAGACAGTATGGGAAATATAAAGAAGTTTATTATCGCTTTAAACAATCATCTGATAAACGTAGTATAATTTTTACTTTTTCGGGGCCTACGTTATTTGATATAAAAAAGCCTAATATAAAATCTATAACAAAAGAAGCAAAAGAAATTTTAAATGATTTAATTTCTAATATTTGTATTTTAAGAGAAAATATTTTGGCAAAAAATGAAAATGCGTTAAAACATGAAGAAAAAGAACAAATTAGAAAAATGAATATAATTATTGATATTAAAGGTCACAGTAGAGGAGGAATTGTTGCTAACAATATATACAGATGGTTTTTAAAAAATTTCTCTAAGTATGAAATAAAACTAAAACTAAAAAAACTAGTTATAGCCGACCCATACGCCGGACCAATTAATAGAATAATAAAAAAGAAAAATGATAATTTTGATGATATTAATGTGCCTGAAAATATACCTGAAAATAAAGTGGTTGTCTATACTGTTGCAAATAAAGAATTTCACGATCCTGCAAAAAGTTTAAAATCAGGCATTGTTGTATTAACTGATTCCGCACATGGTGCAACAAGGTACATTGCAAACTATATGTTTAACTCAAATTACGAAAAAGGTTTATTTATATGTTGTGATTCAAATTCGGAACTTAAAAAAATTCATACTGCTGTAAATAGATATCCAACCGAAAAAGAACAGATGTTTATTGAAAAATGGTTGAAAAACCACATAGAAAAGATTGATGCAAAAAATATAAGTGATATTTTAGAAGGAGTTGGAAGATACAAAAATTTTGCATATAAAAAAATATCATCAGATGGCAGGAGAGTACTATTTTATTCTGCTTTGGCAAAAGAACTTCCAAATGAAGTTAAGGAATTTTTAGAAGCCGTAGACCACAAATCAATGTGGGCAAAAGTTGAAAAAACTTTGGGAATAAATAACATGAATAAAAGCGAGAGTAAATTTAGTAAAGAATAATAGTGCCAAATGACTAAACAAAATTATTTTATTGAACAAACTTTAATATGATGGTAAAATATAACCTGTAGGAATTTTTTATGTGCGGATATGGCGGAATTGGCAGACGCGCATGGTTCAGGTCCATGTGAACGCAAGTTCTTGCAGGTTCAAGTCCTGTTATCCGCACCAGTTAGAAATATTGTATTATATGTTATGCTTTTTTGCAATGACAAACATGGTATTTTCGTTGTTTATAAGATTTTCATTTATACCTACTATGCTAAAATTATTGTCCGATATTAATTCTTGTATGCTATCTTTACTGTAATATTGATTCCATAAAATAAATTCTTTTGTTGAATATTCCTTTTGGTTTATTATAAAATATCTTTCTCCAACAGCATTTTCTCTATTGAAAAGTTTGACTTCTTGTAAAAACAAATAAGGATCTTTACACCAAAAATCGTTCCCATCGTAAATATTCCAAGACTTTATCGGTTTTTTTGACAATTTCCAGTTTAGCTTAAAAACATCAAAAATAAAAATCCCGTCGCTTTTGAGTGCATTGTGAACATTATTTAACAATTTAATTTGTTCGCTTGGAATTAAAGCACCAAAGTCACAGTATATCATTATTGCAACATCGTATTTATCGGTAAAGTTGCTTTCAAGATAATTTTCATATCGATATTCAATGTTTTTTAATTTTTTATTACTATTTGCATATTTTATCGCTTCAATATTAAAATCAATTCCTAAAACATTGTGACCGGATTTTGCTAACTCAAAAGCAAAAAGCCCAGGTCCACAACCTAAATCTAATATTTTTGAATTTTTTTCTATATTGTTATTTATGAATTCTAATATTTTGTTTCTTTTTGCAAGTTTTCTCGATGCGCCATCCGTAAAGTCATTCAAGTAACATTTCAAAAGTTCTTTTGAAATATATTCATCGGCCCAAATTGAATTTTTATTTTTTTGAAATAATCCCAGCCTTTTGCTAAACATAGTTGCCTCCATTTGCCGTAACACGTTATAAAATATAGTTTAATTATGATTAAATTTATTAAAATTGTCAATGTTTCACACTGAATCTCTGAGCATAAAATTTATCGAATTGTATAAAATGGTCTTTTTTGTATACATTTAACTTGACTTGAAGTACCCTTACTACTGGATTTGTTTATGCCCTTTATGGAACCTCGTACCAGTTAAAAAATAATGTCAGATTTTGTAGAATAATTTCTTTTAAAAAGTTGCTCTTTTTAGGGCATTTTTTTATTTAAAAATAGATGTTTATTATTATGTGTGAATTATAAATAATATAAAGTTTTCGAAAAAATTCACATTATATGATATACATTTAGTAATTATATTTTGCGCGCATGAAAATAGCGAAATCAAATCGATTTCGCCATATCGGTTAAGAATTCTTCTACTGTGGGACGCTCCATCTGGTCATATATTTTACTGTTATGATATGGAAAATAATATCCATCAATTAAAGTTTCTGCTTCGCTTGTAGTCCAAACTTGTTCAATTATATTTTCTATATCTTTGCGTAACTTTGGAGTAGGTACGTCAATTACTAAAGAGGCTTGTAAAAAAATATCTGTTTTAAAACTCCACCCTTTAAGACCCATAAATAACCGAGTTAAAAATAAACAAAAAATCAGCCCACTATATCCTTTACATTCATCGTTAATTCCTAATTTGTCTAATCTTTTTTTGATAGCTAATTTTTTAGATTCAAAATTAGCTGTAAATACATCTGAATCATACACACTTAGACTTGTTGTGTTAAATATTGACGGATTAAAAAGCCACATATGAATATTTGTATCTGCATTGGCATTTGACCTTAAACTTAATAGTCTGGTTAAGTATGTAGTTGTTGCATAAAAACCTATGTACGTCGGTAATGTAAGTGCCATTATCCATAATAATCCTTCACGATATGGCGCAATTGAAAGTGGTATTTTATCATAAGCAACGTCTATATACACTATTGATAAAAGACAAAATCCAAATAAAATAGGTATTCGCTTATATGCAGACATAGCTTTAATATCTTTTATTTTAATAAATTGTAATTTATACGCTAAAAATATGAAAAATACGTCTAACAACATAATAGCAAATTTATATATCTCATAATAAATATCAAAACTACGTATAGTGCTATAAAAACCCATTGAAACAAGACATGTGTGAAGCAACATATGACTTATAGCATTAAATGAATGTACAGCAAGAACTAAAATTATAGCAGATGTTAACGCAAACCATGTGTCTTGAGTAACATTATAATTAATTATTAATTTTTTGTGCATTTCTCGTTGTTTATACCAAGAATATAAAAAAACTAAAGCAATAGAAAATAATCTAAAAATTCCTATAAAATAAAAACTACCAAACAATGATACGAATGCATACACAAAAGAGAAAAGGAACGTTTTCTTTTTATTAGGGGAAATAAAATTTTTAGAAATATTTAAATGATTAACATTAGTGTTAAGTAAAAAACAAATAAAAATGCCTTCTACAAAAAATCTAAAACCTACACGAAGGAATCCCAAACCCATACCAATATTAGTAAATGACAACTACCTGACATCCTTTCGCAAAATAATGAGAAAATATCATAAAAATAATATTTTACAGTAAGACTATTATTAAAATTATTAACCCCAGTAGCCAGAGTGAGGAGTATATCTAATTCTATTATGAGATAAACGTTTCATAGATATATGCGTAGTTTTACCATTAATAATTTTATCTAATTGTTTCTTAAATTGCTTATTTTCAGTAATTACTTTTGTTACTTCATTTATAATAGCATCTCTTTGCTGAGAATCTGTAAACCTTTCATTTTTTGCAGCGGTAACACGCAACACATTACGGTAACTTGAAAGATGTTCACACAAATTCAATACATTCGAATTTAATTTAAGATTAGGTGGTAAATCTTCAAAAGATTTATTCACAATTTCTACACAACCTACATTTGTAAAAAGTTCTTTTAGTTCTCCTTCGTTTTTACAATTGAAAATATTAAGAACATCTTGATTTGCTGCGCCAGTATTTAAAGAAAAGCCAAAAGCTAAACCGATTGCCAATGCTAATGATAGGAATTTTTTAATAAACATAATACTCAACCTTTCCTGTTTTACTGTAGTATTAACACTACTTATTTACATTTTATAACAAAAAATGAGTTTGTCCAGTATTTTTTTAAAAATTCTACATTAGTGTTCTAAAATTTCCAAAAATATCCATTTATTTGTGCAATTGTTTCATTTTTATCAAAAAACGACACTAAAATAATTTAAAAAATTTGTTCTTGAATATTTATAAGTGTACTTCTTTTTTGAATGTAGATTATGTTAATAGCAAAAAGTTATTAGTTATTTGTCGTAAATTGTATATAATAGTGAATATACTCTGTTTTTTAATTTTTTTAAAAAAATATTGTATTTTTTTTGGTTATTTGATATTATATTGCTGAAATGCCCTGAAAAGTTTTATAGGTTTGCTTTAAAATCTAAATACTATAAATGAAAGGAACGATTTTTAATGAAAGGAAAATTTAAGTTATCTTCATTCTTTTTAGGTTTGGCATTAATTTTTAATGTGTTTATGCCGATATCTAATGTTTTTGCTGATAGGCCTCAAGACACTAGTACGTACGGCGATATTGAAATAGGCGGTGATGCTACTGGTATTAGTAATGTATCAAATGGGAATTTGGTAACTGTTAATTTTACAGATGGTAATGTGGTAACAGTTGCTGGGACGGGACTTTATTCAGAAAATAATAATGGTAGATATTATATTTATAGCAATGGTGAAATTACTGTTACAGCAGTTCCAGTAGAAGGATATACTGCAAATTTAATGGATAATGGTAATTTATTGAATTTAACGTCTAAAAATTACACTTTAACTTCAAATGATCATTTAAGAGTTGATGGTGTATTTACAAATCAAAATAATGAAAACCCAGGTGGTAATGAAGATCCACAACAAGGTTTTGACGGTAACGTATATTTTGCATGGTTAGATGGTAATGACAATGTATGCTATCATAAATTTTCAAATTTTACAGGTAGAGAAGAAGACGGTTCTTATGATATAAACTATGTTAGTGTTTATGAATTAACTGATGAAAGCGGTAAAAATAATCATTATACATTTGGTCAAGAACCGGCAAACTGGGTTCTTGCTTCAGATATGGAAGAAGGCGGTGCCGTAAAAGAAAACTTAACAAAAGAGTATGTTTTTGGTGACGGCCAATATGACATGGGGGTTCAATTAGACCCATGTGGTGCAAAAAGTGGTGCACATTCTATTTGTACTAATGGCGACAGAAATTTTAGAGCAACAATATACGAAGAAGGGTATCAAGCTATTAAATTTGATACATCAGAAGATATGGTAGACTTTTTCCCGAATTTTTGGGATCAAACATTCTATTCATCAACTGTTGATATATCCGGTACAACGCCTGAAAATCCCGCAGTTTTTGAAACATATTTGTTAAATGGCGAAGTTTTTTTCAGCGCAGGAGAGCATTCCAGTGCGATAACATCAGTAAAACCTCTTGGCGTTGATGAAGATGCTATAGATGTTTATAATCAAGACGAACAATGGGCAATTTGGTTTAGGTCAAATTATTATGACCACGTTGTTTTTGAAGTTACAGCAGAAGGTGGCGCAAAGTATTATATTAGAATAGCAAGAGTAACATTTAACATATCCGATAATTTTGCTCCTGGCCAAAAAAACAAAAAAGTAATAGCAAGTTTTTATTATCCGAATGGAGCCGGCTGGGAAACAAATCACGAAAGTTTTGATGTTATTGCAACCAAAGTTAAAAAAGACGGGTCAAGAGAAACAGCAATAGTTCAAGCAATTGATATGGTTGACCCACTTACCGGGGAAATGGTTACAAGGGATAGCGACGGAGGAAAAAATCTTAGAATGAGTTTTTATTCGGTTGATATAAATGATAATGTTGCTGGTGTGTACTTTACTGTTGTATATAAGGGCGCATTGGATGGCGGAAAAGAATTTTACAACGGAACATTTAGTGGCTCCGGAAAAGGTATATATTACGACCTGAGCGACAGACGAATGAAATACGATGTTTAAAAGAAGGGAATGATAAATTGTGAAAAAGAAATTAAATGTATTATTTGGATTAATTATTTCGTTTTTAATGATAATTATTCCCATATCAGTGTCGGCTTATGATGGAAATTCATATATAACTGTGGAAGCTTCGCAAAGTGATGGTAAAGTTCAAGTTCATGGTAGAGTTACCGATGGCATGGAAGTCCCCACGTTGGCCATAGTTGTAGCTGTTTACAAAGAAAATGGGACTGATTTGGTAACAATGGAAACTACACAGACAAAAATTATTGGTGAAGTACCGACAACGGGTGATTATAGCGATGATTTTATGCTTAAAGTAAGAGAGTACTCTGCTTCGATGAACCTTCCCGAAGGAACATATTTAATAAGGGTTGCTGATTATAACGGAGGACCTTTTGTAGAAACAAAAGTTACTGTTTCTAAAGAAAATGAAGAAACTCCCGAAAAGGAAATAACACCTGAAGAGCAACAAGGAGAAACCTCGACATCTGAAAACCCGATAACATCGGACAATATAATGAAAGCTGTAGCAATTTTTGCAATTTCACTGCTTGGAATACTCGTTGTGATTATGATTAATAAAAAATTCAAAAAACAAAAAGCAGTAAAATAAAAAAATAACAAAGGGCTGGCGAATATTTGTTAGTCCTTTTAATCAGCTTTATTAAAGGGGAATTTATTAAAATGTATGGCAAACACTATGGTGGAGGAAATAGTAAACCAATGAAAAAAAGAGGAATAGTAAGAAAGATTTTTCTTTTTTTGATTTTTCTTGTTTTTGTTTCTGCGATGGTTTTTAGCGGTGTGAAAATATTTAATTGGGTAAAGGAAAACAAAAATAGCGCAGGAATAACAAGTGATATACAAAATGCTGTGTCTACTGATGAAAATGATAAGTATAAAGTTGATTTTAAAAGCCTGAAAGAGAAAAATCCCGACACAGTGGCGTGGTTTAAACTGGAAGGAACGAATATTGAGTATCCTGTGGTTAAAACTACCGATAATGAGTTTTATATGAACCATAGTTTTGACAAAAGTAAAAACAGTGCGGGATGGGTTTTTATGGATTACAAGAATAAATTAGATGGCACTGACCAAAACATGGTTATATATGGCCATAACCGCAGAGATGGTAGCATGTTTGGAACGCTAAAAAAAATTCTTACAAAAGATTGGCTGGAAAATACGGATAATTTTATAATTCCGTTTATAACGGAAAACGAAAAATCGAGGTATCAAGTGTTTTCTGTTTATAAAATAGAAAAAGAAAATTACTACATTACAACGAATTTTAAAACAAATCCGGAATTCCAGGAATTTATAGATAAGATAAAATCAAGAAGTATAAAAAATTTCGGTATAATTCCGCGGTTAGGAGATAGTATTTTAACGCTTTCCACGTGTGCAGATAACGACAAGTACAGAGTGGTACTGCATGCCAAGAAAATAGGCGAATATTAAGAGCAGTATTTAACATACTGCTCTTTTAATTTATTTTATTGGTTTTGATTTTGGTTTGTAATGTTAATTGTTATAGTATTAGTTTCAGTTTCAGGGGGGACTTCTCTATATATTGTAGAAGTATTTCTCCCGCAAGGACAGATGGTGGCAATAAATGCTAATATTGTTGATAAGATGCTAATTTCCATTATAAAAACTCCTTTCTAAGTAATTTAATAATTATAAAACGTATCGTTTTCAATCATAATATTGTTAAAATCAGATACCAACACAATAATTTTTACGTTTTTCTTTTTAGTCTAAGTAAATATTAATGAATTGTATGTTCATTTCAGTACATACTGAAATAATAATATCTGTAAGAGTTTTCAGAAGAGAAGATTTTTCAAGTCCATCTATTTTAAAATACATTATATTGGAATTAATTATATCATTTAGCGAGCATTCGTGTTCACTGCCCGGAAAACTCAAAAATTTAATATTTTTTGAACGAGTTATTGTTATTAATTTTGTGTAAAATTGTTTCATTGATTCTATCTGTGCATTTGTTGGGTTACATTCAGATTTACAATTTAAACAGAAGTCTATATAACCATATAATTTAGTATTACTTAAGTTGATTTCAACATTATATGGTATTTCCACACGTGGATTTAAGTTTAATTTGTTAAATTTTATTTTTTTTCCAGGAGAAGGGGGGAGTAATATTGGCTCTGTAGACTTTCTTTTTTTCCCAGCCGAAGAAAGTGAAATTAAATCTGGATTTGCAAAGGTTTTTTGGTTTGAAACTGTAGTGGTTTCTTTTTCATTTGCTGGAGATGATGTGGGGTTAGCGCTTACTCCAAGTGGAGAAACAATAGTAATAACTGCTATTGCTGTAGATAAAATTTTAGATAACATAGTTTTACGTAACATAATAAAAAATTCCTTTCTAATTTAATATATTGATATTATTAAAATTATTATTGTAATATCTTTCAGATATGTAACTAATAACACTTTCAATGATTTGTACATTAAGGTGGGCGCGTTTCATTGAAAATATTTTATTAATAATCATTATAGAATTTGTTACATCATCGATAACGTATTCTTTAAAACTAAAGGCTCTTATTATTTCTTTGCAAAATTTTTCCATTAAATCTTTCTGTTCTTTTGTTGGGTTACTTGTTGTACAAAAGAGTTTTATAATAATACATGGGGTTTTTTCATTAGAATTATCAAAGTCAATTACAACTTTATATGGTGATTCTAATTTTGTTTTTTTATCAGGTGGCGGGTAGGACGCTGGTTCTGCAGGCCTTCTTTTTCTTACAGATGAGAGGGGAGAAATTAAGTCCGGATTTGCAAAGGTTTCTTGGTTTGAAACAGTAGTGGTTTCTTCTTCATTTGTTTGAGATGATGTGGGGTTGGCGCTTACTCCAAGTGGAGAAATAACAGTAATAATTGCTATTGCTGTTAATAAAATCTTAGATAACATAGTTTTATGCAACATAATAAAATTCCTTTCTAATTCAATTATTTTATAATTATATAGCGTATTAATTTTAATTATAACATTATTAAAATTGGGTGTCAACACTATAATTTTAAAAAATAATTATTGTGCGAACAGTTACAAAATAAACGTTAGAATTCACGCTCGAAATATTATTTTTTGGTTAAATTTTACGTTTTTTCTTGACAATATATATATATATATAATTGCTATGAATAGTGAAAAACTATTTAATTATTTTATTTTTAGAAAGGATGTTTTCTATGGACAACAAAGAAGTAATGGTTGAAAAAAAGCCTGAAAAATCGGGCAATGCCACGGGTATTGTATCGTTGGTTATTTCTGGCATAGCATTTTTGGGAAGCTGGATCCCAATTGTTAACATTATCTCAATGATTTTGGCAGTAGCGGGAATTATTGTTGGAGCAGTATCACTTATTATGGTACTTATTAAAAAAGCAGGTATGATTATTTTCCCGATACTTGG
>JAFQXU010000009.1 GCA_017406805.1 Clostridia bacterium
AATGGGTGCTGTGCGACCAAGTATAAAAGTATCTCAACTTATTGAAGTGCAATATTTACTTCCAAAATGTAAACATGAACAAGAAAAAATAGGATCATTCTTCAAACAGTTAGACGACACTATCGCTGTTCATCAACGTAAGTTAGATTTGTTGAAAGAACAGAAAAAAGGCTTTTTACAAAAGATGTTTGTTTAGGGTCTATAATTATATTATGACCCCTATACAACGCTATTAAAACAACCCCTGTTATCTATTGGACAGGTAATGGGGGTTGTTTTTATGTTTTTTTTGATATAATGAAAATCATGAAGACAGAAATCGGGAAAGTGTTTCGAGAATTAAGGCAAGAAAAAGAAATGTCATTGGCTAAAGCAAGTGAGGGAGTCCTATCAATTTCTCAACTCTCTCACTTTGAATGTGGCAAAGGTGATTTGACGATAGGAAAGTTTTTTGCTCTGATTGGAAACATCAATGTTTCAATCAATGAATTTTCAGACCTTTTAAAAAAGGATGAAACGACTCTCTTGTTAGAACAAGCCGGAAAGTTAGAACAAGCCGGAAAAATTGATGAATTAGCCAATTTGTACGAACAGGAGCGAAAAAAATATCGTGAAACGAGCAAAAAACAAGATCAATTAAATATAATTGCATTAAAATCAATGCTAATCAATTATGGAAAATTTGAACGACTGACGATAATTGAACAAGAAATTTTAGAGAATTATTTTTATGAAATTAAAAAATGGAAATACTCTAATCTCCAATTTTTTGCGATTGCGCTGACACAACTTGACAGTCAATCCATTGTTTTTTATCTGGATAATATTTTGGAGCAAGATAATTTAGATAATAACTTGATTTTGATGATTTTGAGAAACGCAATTTACATTTTGGCACAAAATAATCAAACTGAAAAAGTAAAATTTTATTTAGAAAAGTTTAAATCTTTAATTCCGCAGATTGGAAACATCGAAATTGGAATTTCATATGCTGTACAAGAAGCTGATTTATATGAGGTTTCAGGTAATTTTCGAGAGGCCATTTCTATTTTAGAACAGATTGCAAAAACGTATGAAGAATTCTATATGCCAGAAAAAGCAAAACTTTATCAAGAAGAAATAAAAAAATTGCAACAAAAGTTGTAATTTTTTATTATATATAGGAAATCGCAAAAAAGTATATTTTTTTGCAGTAAGATAAAATTATCAAATAAAGGAGGTCTTTAAAATGAAAGAACAGGTGATTGAGCTTAACCTTCTTCCAAAAGAAGTTGATAATGAAGAAGACATTGTTATTACTTTCATGTGTCCCGTTACAGGGAGCTAGTCTATAAGTATCTGGCTTTGTACAGCCGGATGTTTTTATTATAAGGAAAAAATATGGAAAAATTTACTTATTTTACGACAGAGAGATATAAACTTCCAAAGTATGGCTTTAAAATTCATGTTTCTGCGACAGTTGAAAGTTATGAAAAAGTTTTTGATTTAACGAAAAGATATTTATTAAAACAAAAATTATATTATAAATATCTATCAACTCGTGAGGATTTTATCAAAAATATTTCTAAAACAGAATTTCCAGCAGAAAGCGGAAAATTATTTACAATTTATCCTGAAAATATAAAGGCCGCAGAGAAGATTCTAGAAGACTTGTCAGAGATTTTAGTCAAATTTGACGGAGTTTATATTTTAAGTGATAGAAATTTTCATAGTTCTAAAACGGTTTTTTATCGATTTGGTTTTTTTCAAAATATAGATGGCTGTACACTCGTAAGAAATGGGAAAATTTGGAAAGATTTTCAAAAAACATATTTTGATTTACCAGCTTGGCTAGTTGATCCCTTTTATCAAGAAAAGAAAGAGCTAAATGAGAAAAATAGATTAAATGATTTGGATTTGACAAAAATTATCCGACAAAATAATGGTGGAAACATTTATTTTGGAACTTTAAAAAATCAAAAAATAATTGTAAAAGAAAGTCGGGCCAATATATTAACTTTTGTGAATTTAAAATCAGAAGAATTGCGCAAAAACGAATTTCTTATGAGCGAGTTTTTAAATTCAGCTAATTTTTCACAACCAATTGAAAAATTTCGTGCTTGGATTAATCATTATTATGTTTACAAGTTTATTGATGGACAAACACTTAGAGAATTTCAAAGTAACTTTTCCTTATTTGATAATTTGACCGTGGATAAATTAGTGATTTTTTCAACAATTATTCAACAATTAATTGAAATTTTGGAAGAAGCACATCATAAAAATGTAATATTAGATGATATTCACCCTGATAATTTTTTGATTGACAAAGCTAATAAAATTCATTTTATTGATTTGGAATTTGCTCATAAATTTGATGAATCAAGAAAAGTTACTGCAAAAACAGAAGGATTCTATTTAAAAAGTTGGTCAAAATTGACGGAAATGAAAAAAGACCTAAGAAAAGTTGGTCAGTTGATTTTATTTCTAGTTGGTCAATTAAATGTGTTCAATCAGCAAGAAAGAAGCCTTGAAGAAACGATTATTTTAGCTGCTAAAATCTTTGAAAGATTTGAAGTTAAAACGAATATTTCTGAGTTATTAACTTATTTATTTACTGGAAGTTCTACCAAAAAGGCTTTAGAAATTTCTAAAAAACTTTATTTTTATAAATCAGATGTTTTTTTACATATTTCTAAAGAGTACTTGGAAGAACCAAAGAACTTGGTCACATTTATCAAAGAAAATAAATTTGAAAATCTAGGACTAAATGGTTTAACAGGTTATTTGTGGAAATTATCAATTTTTAAAAAAAATAAGTTAATTGATGAAAAAATTGAATATTTACTTTCACAATTAAGTGATTCATTTTTACATTTATCTGAAAATAGTTATTCTCCCTACTTATTAAACGGTTCTAGTGGTCTAGCATTGTTTTTGCTGACCTATAATTTTGAAAAATATGAAAAGCAAATTATTAAAATAGCAAATGGAATGGATGTGAAATTTTCAAAATCAATGGATTTTGAGAAAGGCTTATCAGGAATTGCATACTTTTTATTGATGGTTTATCAAAAAACGGGGAATAAAAAATATTTGAGCTGGGCTGATGAACAGCTAAGAACTTGCAAATTATTTATCAAAAACAAAAAATTATATAATTTTTATACTAAAAGTTATGAAGAAGGTTTTTTAAAAGGTTATGAGGGTTATAAATTTATCAAAGAATTAAGGAGGAAACTATGAATTTACTGAGAAAAAATAAAACATTTGCTTCCTTGTTGTCCAGCTCTATTTTTTCTATGTTGGGAACGAGTTTATTTAACATTGTTTTTTTGATTTATGCGAGTAGCATGCCTCATCCGAAAATGATGATTTCATTAGCTGAACTCTGCCTTTTGTTACCGATTATATTTGCAGCTTACACAGGGTTTTTGGCCGATAGAACAAAAAATAAAGCAAATTTTATGATTCGTGCGAGCTGGATTCAAGCCGTATTATTCTTTTTATTGATTTTTTTGATGATGGAGAAAAATTGGATTAGTTTTTGGAGCATAGCTGGTGTGAAAATTTTGACCGACCTGATTACCAGTTATAAATCTGGGTTACGCGCACCAATTTTACAAAATAATCTAAGCGCAGAGGAAATACAACCAGCATTTGGACAAATCCAAGGTTTATCATCTATTATAGAAATTATCGGACAACCTTTGGGTGTAACGATTCTGGCTCTTTCACATCAATCCTTTTCTTTGGTCGTTTTGATTAATGGGATCTTATATTTACTGAGTGGTTTCTTTTTATTGATTTTCCGTAAAAAGTTGACTTTTAAGACTGTCAATTTTGATGAAAAGTTTAAATTTAATATCAAAGAGAGTTTTTCACAAATTCGTGATGTTTTTACTGTAAATAGTTCATCAAATTTTTTAGTACTAGTATTTTCATTAGTTTTTATCAACTTTATTTTGGCGGGTATTGGACCTTTGACCAGCTTGGCCATGTTAAAATTTAATCCATTTTCTGTGAATTACGGGATTGCTATAATGATTTTTAACGTTGTTTTGATGCTAGGAATGCTCGCAGGCTCATTTATTATGGGGGATAAACTAAAAGATTGGGAACTTCCCAAATTAATGATTGCTACTTTTTTGATGATTGCACTTTTTGCAGCTTTGGTAACTCATTTTGGCTTGATTTCTTTAATATTTCTCTTTTCTTTGGCTTACATATCGGCCAAAGCGAGTCCTAAAGTCAATCGTCTCATTCTGGAAAATGTTTCTTCAGAAAATTTGGGGAAAATTGGTGGAGGGATTACGACTATTTTTACATTTTCGGTACCATTTGGTGGAGCAATCTTTGTGTTTTTTGCAAATTTAATAGGCATCGCTCTCACATTTTATATTATTTCTATTTTGTCTCTTCTTGTCTTCTTGATTTTACTATTAATAATTTTTCGCCAGTAAAAAAGAGTTCAATTGAACGCTCAGACTGCAGGCAAAGTTGGGGGGCAGTATAGAGTTTCTCTTTTGAGAAGCTTTTTTTCTAACAGAGGATATTTCTTGTTTGCATTCTTTTTTGCTATAAAGAAAGTTAAAAAATCACAAATTGCTCAACCATAGGTGTAAATGAGCTAAAAATTTGAACGCAACTCAAAATGGACCACTATCAAATAATTAGACATAAAATGAGCTATATTTTTTCAATATTTGAGTGTTCATAAAATGGTCATTTTCTGGACACTCTTCTTTTCTTATTAAAATTCTTAAAATCATTTACTTTTATTGTTCATAAACCCGTAATTTATTCTATGTTCATTTATATACACATTTCTAAGTTATGATACAATAAATTAAAATGAAGGAAAAAAATGAATATCGGATATGCACGAGTTTCAACTGGACTTCAAATTGCGTTAAAACAAAAATCTATTTAAAACAAGGGGAGTGTAC
>JAFQXU010000010.1 GCA_017406805.1 Clostridia bacterium
CCCATTATATATATATATATATATTGTCAACAGTTTTTCTAAAAAATAATGCAAATTTAACAAAATCCTGCATGTAAAAAATTTGCATTGCCCATTTACTTATTGACCCGGCGCAAGTATTGGTTTAAAATTATATTATAATGACTTTTTTGTCAGGCGCAGGAGTTGATAATATGCTTAAAAAATTGTTTACATCAGAATCAGTTACAGAGGGTCACCCCGATAAAATGTGTGATCAAATTTCTGATGCTATTTTAGACGAAATATTAAAAAAAGATCCGAACGCTCATGTGGCGTGCGAAGTTAGCGCTTCAACGGGGCTTATACATATAATGGGCGAAATTACCACGAATTGCTACATAGACATGGAAAAAGAGGTAAGAAAAGTTATAAATAAAATCGGTTATGATAACTCCCTTTATGGTTTTAACGGAAATACTTGCGGAATTATTGTTTCCATTAATTCTCAGTCGCCTGATATTGCTATGGGTGTTGATTGTTCTCTGGAAAAAAAGATGGGCGATAAAAACGAAGAAAGCAACATCGGCGCCGGAGATCAAGGTATGATGTTTGGTTTTGCATGTGATGAAACTCCGGAATTTATGCCGCTTCCTATTTCTTTGGCGCACAAGCTTACAAAAAGACTCAGCCAAGTTAGAAAAGAAAAAATACTTGATTATCTTCGCCCGGACGGAAAAAGCCAGGTAACGGTTGAATATATTGACGATAAGCCGGCAAGAGTGGATACTGTCGTCGTTTCTGCACAGCACAGAGAAGATGTTCCGTTAGATAAAATTCAAAAAGATATTTTAGAAAATGTAATTAAGCATGTTATTCCGGAAAATATGATGGGCGAAAATACCAAAGTGTTTATTAACCCTACCGGACGATTTGTTATTGGTGGTCCGGCGGGGGATACAGGTTTAACGGGAAGAAAAATTATTGTTGATACATACGGCGGATATGCAAAGCACGGAGGCGGTGCGTTTTCCGGTAAAGATCCGACAAAAGTAGACAGATCCGCTGCATATATGGCAAGATATATTGCAAAAAATGTGGTTGCCTCAGGTTTTGCAAAAAAATGTGAGGTTCAACTTGCCTACGCGATTGGGGTCTCAAACCCTGTATCCGTTAGGGTGGATACGTTTGGAACTTCAAATATTCCTGAAAATAAACTTGAAAAGGCTGTGTGCAAAGTTTTTGATATGAGGCCAAGCGCAATTATTGAAAAATTCGGTTTAAAAGAGCCGATATATTTTAAATTGGCATCATACGGCCATATGGGCAGAGAAGATTTAAACGTTGGCTGGGAAAAACTCGATAAAGTAAACGAGCTTAAAAATGTTTTGAATAGTTTGTAAACTAAATTATTAAGGGGGATTATTGTGAGCACTGAAATAATTAAAGATATAGAAAATAAAAAATTAGAGCTGGAAAATTCTTTAAAATCTGCGAAAGATTTAAAAGATGTTTCTTCTTTAAAAATTGAATATTTAAAAAAATACGTAAAATCTTTATATTCAGAGCTGAAAAACGCTTCGGCCGAAGGAAAAAAGAGTTTAGGGAAAATAATAAACGATTTTAAAAATTTTGCCGAGGGGAAAATAAAAGAAGCAGAAGCTAAATATAAACAAGAAAAAAGCGCTTCCAAATATGACGTTACGATATTTAAAGACAGTATTAACCTTGGTAGCATGCACCCACTTACAAAACTTTATAAAAAAATCGAAAAAGTTTTTGTGGGGATGGGTTTTTCAGTGGTACAAGGCCCGGAGATAGAAACAGACAAATATAATTTTGAAAAGTTGAATTTGCCGCCTCATCACCCGGCAAGGGATATGCAAGATACTTTTTATATTTCTGCTCCAAATGTACTTTTAAGGTCGCATACTTCTTCGGTGCAGATTAGAACTATGGAAAAATTAAAACCACCGATTCAAATTATTTCTCCCGGAACAGTTTATAGAGTAGATGACATTGATCCGCAGCACACCCCGATGTTTTACCAGATTGAAGGTTTAGTAGTAGCGGAAAAAATATCTTTTGCAAATTTAAAAGCTGTTTTGATTAAGTTTTTAAAAGAAGTTTTTGGCGATGAAGTAGGGGTAAGGTTTAGGCCATCGTATTATCCGTACACAGAGCCAAGTGCGGCCGTTGATATGTCTTGTACCAAATGCGGTGGAAAAGGCTGCAAAACATGCAAAAACACCGGCTGGATAACTGTTCTTGGTTCCGGTATGGTTCACCCAAATGTTTTGGAAGGCGTTGGGTATGACAGCAAAAAATATACAGGTTTTGCTTTTGGTCTTGGTCTAAACAGACTCGCGCTTGCTTATTATAATCTTGATGAAATTCGTAAACTTTACGAAAACGATATAAGCCTTTGGCGTCAAATATAAAGCAGAAAGAAAGGTGAAAAGCAGTGTTCAAATTTTCTTTAAATTGGCTTCGTGATTACTTTGAAGAAAAAATTAAATACGATGAAATAATGAATAAATTAAAGCTGCAAGGCTTTGAATTTGGCGGAAAAAAAGAAATTGACGGCGATATAATAACAGAAATAGAAGTTAAAGCAAATCGCCCGGATATGCTCTACCATATGGGAATAGCAAGGGAGCTAAAAGCTTTTGACGGTGAAAAAATTCCTGAAATTACTCATGAAAAATGCACAGTAAACAGCGAAGATTTCCCCGTTAAAATCAGCGTAAACAAAGAAGTGTGCAAACGTTACTGCGCGCTAAAAATCAGCGGAGTGGATCTGAAAAAAACAACCCCCGAATACATAACAAAAAGGCTGAATGCTTTGGGGATAAATTCCGTAAACGCGGTTGTAGATATTGGTAACTATGTTATGCTTGATATGGGTCAGCCTATACATGCTTATGATTTTAATAAAATAGCCGGTAAAAAATTATTTATAGATAAATCTGAAAAAGATAGCAAAGTAACGACGTTTATCGGTGAAGAAGCAGAGGTAAAAAAAGGCGATATTGTTATTTTTGATAGCGAAAGCATTAAATGTGTGGCGGGAATCATTGGTGCGCAGGGTGCAGCGGTAACTGAAAGCACAAAAGATATAATTCTTGAAGCTGCTGTTTTTGATGAAATACCTGTAAGACTTACTTCCAGAAGGCTTAAAATTTCCACACCTTCTTCTTTTAGATTTGAAAGAGGCGTAAATATTGATTCCACATGTGATGTGCTTTTAAAATGTGCAGAAATGATAACAAAAATTTGCGGCGGAAAAATTGAAACGAATGTATTTGATTTTTACCCCGAGAAAAAAGAAGAAGAAAGCATTTGCCTTAGCGCTAAAAAAGCAAGTGATTTAATAGGCGAAGAAATTTGCCAAGGTTTGATGATGAAGCTTCTTGAAAAATACGATTTTAAATGTACCGCTCAGGATAGCGACACAATAAAAGTAAAAATACCGAGTTATCGGCTTGATGTTAAATTAGAAGTGGATTTAATCGAAGAAGTGGCGCGTATTTATGGCTACGATAATATAAAACCTGAACTTCCGACTATAAAAACAAGCTACACCAAAAACAAAGTTTGGGATAACATGGATATTATTCGTGAGGTTTTTACCGGTCTTGGCTTTAATGAAACTATAAATTATTCTTTTATTCCGAATAATACCATGAACGTTTTTGGAATCGAAAACGGCGATAGACTTTATTCCGACCTTGTTTTGCAAAACCCAATCGCAGGTGCTTATTCTTTGATGAGGCCGATGATGACCTACTCACTTCTTAGCTCGCTTGCTTATAATTATTCTGTTAATAACAATAATTTGGCGCTTTTTGAACTTGGCAGGGTGTATTTTAAGGATAAGTCTTTTGATACCGGAGTAAAAGAAACAGACACGCTAGGATTTATAATGTCCGGCGTTAGAATTCCAAAGGGTTTTGGCCAAGATAAAGACATAAAGTATTCTTATTATGATTTGCTCAGTTACCTTAATGTGATTATGAATAGGTTTGGGCAAAATTTTGAGCTCAGGCAAAACGATTATAAATTCTGCGAAGAAGGTTCCGGCTACGATATTATTTTAAGCGGAAAAGTTGTAGGGTTTATCGGTGAGCTTAATAAGTCGAAACTAAGCAGCATTCAAAATGTGAAATTAATCAAAGACCAAATTTTTTACGGCGAGTTTTATTTAGATTCTTTAACAGAAAAAATAAAGAAAATAAAATTTGAGTCAAAGTATCCTTCGATAAATCGTCTTTATAATCTTCTTCAACGTAAAGATGTTCCGGCGGGAGAAATTATTGGCGTTATAAAGTCATCTTCTGAAATTATAAGAAATGTAGCGGTTAAGGATATATATTTTGATAAAACTTTTAAAGAAAACGAGTACGCTGTGCTTTATGAGGTGAAATATTGCAGTAAAGACAGCACTTTAACGGCAGAGCAAATAGAGGATATAGAAAATAGCTTTTTGAAAAAATTAAATGAAAAATGGGGTATTAGTTTTAAAAAATAATAAAGTTTGGAGTGGATGAAAGATGATTTTTTACAAAATAGAGCAAGATTTAACTCAGTGCATGAAAGTGGATGGCTATACCGGGGATTTGGTGTCACTTGTTTCCGAAAAAGAGTTTAAACAAATGATTAAAAACGAGATAATTGACGAAAACATTGCGCCAAAGTATAAAAATGCAAAGTGCTGCAAAGCTTCTGTGCGAAGGGACTCTATTAGCGGAGTGATGTCTGTAATCAGTAAAGATAAAAAAATGGAACGCACTAATTTTGGCTTTATATTTAGAAAAAATGATATTTTGTTTATTAATGCCGAAGAAAAAGTGGCTTCTTGGATAAACAAAATGAATAAAGATAAGTTCCACGGTTCTTTTAATGCCGCAAGGTTTTTGTATGATTTTTTAGAGACTATTATAGATAAAGATTTAAGATATGTAGAAGAACTTAGCGATAGGGCAATCAAAATGGAATCCGCAGTCATCAAGGGTATTCTTGATAATTTTAACGAGAGAATGGGCATGTACAGAAAAGAGCTCATAACATTTTATAGATACTACACGCAGCTTGTGGATATGGGTCAAGAGCTGCAAGAAAACGAAAACTCTTTTTTTGATGATGAAAGCATTGCCCTTTTTGAAAAGTTTACAATTAGGGCAGAAAAACTCCGTGAAGAAATACGCTTACTTATGGATATTTCTGCCGAAGTTCGTGATGCATACCGTGGAAAACTTGATTCCAAACAAAACAGAAACATGAACATGCTTACAATTATTACAACTCTTTGTATGCCGCTTACTATCACATGTGCTTGGTATGGTATGAATTTTGAGAATATGCCGGAATATGGTTGGGAATATGGATATTTAGCGTTTTTTGGTTTAAATATATTCTTAATTCTGCTGGGAGTTTTGTTCCTTAAAAAGAAAAAAATTATGTAAATTTATTTTAGAGTAAGGAAGATTATTATGAAATTAATTAAAGTTTTAAGTTGCTGCGCCGCTTTATTATTTAGTATGGGTGGGATGTTTTGCTACGCTATGGACGGTGAAAAGCCGGACCCTGAAAAAGCTTTTAATAAAACTTTTAAAGGTCAAAGCAGCGAAATAGTGGTGGTTACACTAAGAAAAGGCGAGGCGATTCAAGTAATAACTGGGCCAAAATTAATAAATAAATTAAGAGAAAAAATAAAAGAAATGGTTTATTATGACGACCCGTTTTACTGCAGTTTAATAAGTGCTCGCTCCAGAGATTGTTCGGTTATAGATTATTCCCATCATTTTTATATAAATAAAGAGCCTAATAAGCAAAATATAGAAAAAGCTAAAATCATTATAAAAAATGCTCTTTTTAGAATGGGCTACACTAAAGTTGTGTGGCAATACACTTATTAAAATAAATTATAAAAAACATGCTGCAGATTATTTTGCAGCATGTTTTATTGTTTAATTAAGTTCTTTAAAATAAATATTGTACCATACAATGAATGTGTAAATAGTCCAGATTTTGCGGCTGTTGTCCCATTTCCCGTTGTAGTGGTCGTCTAAGATTTTTATAAGCTCATTTTTATTAAAGAACATGGAAGACGTGTCGGATAAAAATGCTTTTTTCACTATTTCATAGTATTTTTTATCTCTCAGCCAAACACGTGTCGGTACAGGGAATCCCAGTTTTTCTTTTTGAGCGGTGTCTATGGGCAAGCGTTTCATTGCGGCATGCCTTAGGGCGTATTTTGTGTTTTCTTTTGGTGTTTTTAATTTTGTGGGAAGTGTTGATGCAATTTTAAATACTTCTTTATCCAAAAATGGCACCCTAAGTTCCAAAGAATTTGCCATGCTCATTCTGTCTGCCTTAAGCAGAATATCGCCTACCATCCACATATTTATGTCCAAGTACTGCATTTTTGTTACGTCGTCGTAATTTTTTGCACGTTTATAAAGTTTTTTGCAAAGGTCTTGCGGGCGTGTGGCCAAAGTCGGATTTTTAAGAATTTTTTCTTTATCTTCTTTGGAAAACATAAACGCATTCCCGATGAATTTGTTTTCCACTGTGTTTTCCCCGCGGATAATAAAGCTTCTACCCTTAAACCTAAACGGAATTTTTTTAACCATATTAGCAAAAAAAGTCCTGATTTTTTGGGGTAAAATTTGCTGATAAAGCTTAAATACTCTTGGCTCGTTGTAAATTGTGTATCCTCCAAAAAGCTCGTCCGCTCCTTCGCCAGAAAGAACCACTTTAACGTGTTCGCTGGCAAGTTTAGAAACAAAATACAGAGCAATACACGACGGGTCGGCCAAAGGTTGGTCCATATGGTACTGAACTTTTTTGATTGCGTCCCAAAATTCCTCGGATTTTATTGTTTTGTAGTAGTGATTTATTCCAACTTTTTTTGCAAGATTTTGCGCCCATGTTATTTCGTTATATTTTTGTCCGAAATCAAATCCAACCGTGAATGCTTTTTGCCCCGGAAAATAAGAAGATACATAGCTTGAGTCAATTCCGCTGGAAAGAAAGCAGCCGACTTCCACGTCGCTGATTCTGTGGGCTTGTACGGAATTTTCAAATGCTTTTTCAATTTGTTTTGATGCAGTTTCAAGGTCTAAATCTTCATTTATATTAAATTTGGCTTCAAAGTACCTTTGTGTGGTTATGTTGCCGTCTTTGTACCAAAGGTAATGCCCCGGGAGCAAGCAATAAATACCTTCAAAGAATGTTTCCGGCGGCACGGCGTATTGAAAAGAAAGGTAATTGTCTAAAGTTTTGTAGTTAAATTTTTTCTCAACTGTTGGAAAAGCCAAAATGCTTTTTATCTCTGAGCCGTATATAAAGTTTTCGCCGTTTTGGGTGTAATGCATTGGTTTTATGCCGAATGGATCTCTTGCTATAAATAATGATTTATTCTCTCTGTTCCATATTGCAAAGGCGAACATTCCACGCAGCTTTGGCAAAAGTTCTTCGCCCCATTCTTCAAACCCGTGAATAATTACTTCCGAATCCGTTTCTGTATAAAACTTATGTCCGGCTTTTAAAAGTTCTTCTTTTAATTCTTTGTAGTTGTATATTTCGCCGTTAAAAGTTAAAACTAAATTATTAATTTCGTTATAAATTGGCTGATTTCCTTTGTCAAGGTCGATTATACTGAGCCTTCTGAATCCCATGGAAATGTTTTTATCTATAAAATATCCTGCGTCATCAGGGCCCCTGTGGATAATTAAATTTGTCATGTTTTCAATTACTTTGTTTTGGTTTATAATTTCGCCGGTAAATCCGCAAATACCACACATTTTTAAACACTCACTTTCTAATGTATACAATAAATTAAGCTATGAAACCAATTATATCATGCAACCATGCAAGTTACAATTTATTGTTGGTAAAATTCATTATAAATAACATTATTTTTTTAAAAATAGTTATTTTTTTATTCAAATAAATCATATGTTCTCCGCTTTAAAATTTAAAAAAATTTATCAAATAATGCTGTCGAAAATATAATCTATGCAAATGATAGAAAATTAATGAAAAAATATATGCAAAACAGAAATGCGACCGTCAATAAAAAGCTTCAAAAAAGTGCGACTGGTCGCATTTTTAAAATTAGTAAAAATCAAAAAAATAAAAAAACAGGCTAAAATTAGCCCTGAAAAATTCCTGAAAAACGCGGAAGACCCAGTAATACTGGGCTTTCAAATGTATCAATATTAGTGCACTGATTTGTGTAGGCATCGGAATTTTAATCCGAATATCTATTCCCTAAACATTTCAAATTTTGAAAGAAACAATTGAGCGAGACCTGAATCTTCGAATTTTTTTGAATATAACCTTGTATTACTATTAATTTTTTCTATACTATCAAAGATTTTTTCTGCCAATCCAATAGATTTTGTATTTGAAGAATTACAAACTATGTATAATGCCTGTATATCTGAAGCGTTAAAAGCCTCATTACAAAGAGCAACAGCCGCCTCACTCATATACTTCTTACCTTGATATTCTCTGCCTAACCAATAACCTAGATACACTCCCGTACATGATGACGAACCCAATTTTTTAAACAAACTCAGATCCAACTTTCCGATAGGAGCAGCACCGTCTTTCAACTTAACAGTAAATTCCAAAGTGTAATCGAATTCATCCGACCCCTTGGTTTTAAGAAAACTTAGTGCTTGTTCTTTAGTTTCAAATCCATCTTTAAGAGTCGGATCCAAATACTTTGTTACTTCCTTATCTAACAAATACTCCGAAAGTTTATCACGATCTTCTTCGTCGGTCGGAGTTATTATTAAACGGTCAGTTTCAATTTTTAGATTCTTTAAATCACTGAACTCATAATTTTTTGTAGAATCAGAAACCGTGGATGTATAGGGGAATAGCGACTCTCCCTTAAGTGCGTTAGTCGCCGGAGTCGAAAAAGTCGACACAAAGATGGTTAATGCGGAAATAGTACTAAATACAATTTTTGATTTCAATATAAAACCGCCTTTCAATATTTATTTTATTAAACAACTATTCATCAATGATATTATAACATATTTTTAACTATGTTTCAAGTGTTTTACATAAAAAATAAGCCCTCGCTATTTTTGAAGGCTTAAATTGTATCAATATCTGTGTACTGATTTGGTGGGCCATCTAGGACTCGAACCTAGGACCGACCGGTTATGAGCCGGTTGCTCTAACCAACTGAGCTAATGGCCCGTATAGGAATTTTTTTACCTACAATAATAATTATATTACGAAAGAGTACTGCTGTCAATAATTATTTTTAAAATAATTTGCGGTAATCTAAAAGTTAGAAAAATAATATAATTATATGGTATAATTTTAAAGTGAAATTATGTTACAAAATTTATTTTTGAATAGGTGTTAAAAAGTATGAAAACTAAAAACAAAAAAATAAGCCAATCTTTTGCGGCGGGAGCTTTGATTATCGCCGTGGGGATGCTGATTGTAAAAATTGCCGGTGCGGCTTTTAAAATTCCTCTTGCCAGCATATTAAGGGCAGAAGGACTTGGATATTTTAATTTGGCGTATAATCTTTACAATCCGCTTTATGCGCTGGCAACGGCCGGGCTGCCGATTGCTATTTCGCGTATGGTTGCAAAAAATGTGGCAGAAAAAAGGTATAAAGATGTAAGAATGATTCACAAAATTTCAATTCCGATGTTTGTAACAACGGGGTTGGTGGGTAGTATTCTTATGATAATAGGTGCTCAGATTTGCGTGATGTTTACGTCTTCGCCCGATGTTATTTATTCAATTTGGGCATTAACTCCAACGGTTTTCTTCTCTTGCATGATTTCAATATACAAAGGCTACTACGAAGGCCTTAGGAATATGATTCCAACGGCGGTTTCGGAAATTGTGGAAGCAATAGGCAAAGTGATTTTTGGCCTTGGTTTTGCTTATGCTGCGGTGGAATGCGGCATGAATGAATATTATAATTATGGTACGGTTTTTGGTAGAGTATGCGAAAGTGAATCCATGGCGCAAAATGCTGTGCTGCCGTTTGCTTCGGCGGGAGCTGTTTTGGGTATAACTTTGGGAGCAATTTCCGGGTTTATTTATATATATATAAAGTATAAATTAACGGGAGACGGAATAACGCAGGAAGAACTTGAAAATTCAAGCGAATCCAGGCCTAAAAAAGTTCTTATGAAAATGCTTATAGATATGGCTGTGCCGGTAGCATTAGGGGCAATTATAATGAATGTTGCGGGGTTCATAGATGCAATGCTTATTTTAAACAGAATAAAGCATATTATGGACACTGTGCCTGATGCAATTTTAAATGTTTACGGCAGTTTAATTCCGCAGGAAACAATAAAAGAAAAAAATGTTCATGTTTTTATGTCAGGTTGTTTTGGATATATGAACACAATAACGATGATGCTTCCCACAATAACCCAAAGTTTTGCAATAAGTGCACTCCCAAATGTTACGTCTGCTTGGGTTAAAGGAATTAAAGAAAAAATAAAAAAAAGTATAGAAACAGTTTTAAAAATAACTTCGCTTATAGCATTTCCAATAGGTATAGGGATGGCGACTCTTGCGTATCCGATTATGGATCTTGTTTATGGAACAATAGGGAAAGGCAAAAACATTGGAGAAATTCACATTGCCGCAGATATTATGGTGGTATATGCATTGGCAACTGTGTTTGTGGCAATAAGCATGCCGATTTGCAGTATGCTACAAGCCATCGGCAGAGCGGACCTGCCACTTAAAATTTTAACAATCGGTATGGTTTTAAAGGTAGTGTTTAATTATCTGCTTGTCGGTATTCCGCAGGTTAATATTCAGGGCGCAGGAATTGGTACGCTTATATGCTATGTGTTTATTTGTATTTCCGGTGTGGCGCTTCTTTGCCGAGAAACTCACTTTAAATTTGATTTATGGAAAATTTTTGGTAAGCCGCTTGTTTGCAGTTTAATTTGTGGCGTTTCGGCGTATCTTTTTTATGGAGTGTTCGTTCATTTTTTAAATATTAAAATTGCCACGATTGTTTCAATATCTTTGGCTGGAGTAGTGTACATTTTAATGCTTTTTTTGACAAAAACAGTAACTTCCGAAGAGTTGAAAAATTTCCCAAAAGGTAAAAAAATTATAAAAATACTTGAAAAATGCCACTTGATAGGTTAAAATGTAAATATATGTAAATTTTTCAATATATTTACAAATCAAAAAGGAAGTGGTTTTTAGTGGAGTTATTTCACAAGCAGAAGTATTCTTTGAATGATTTACTAGATCTGATTAATATACTCAGATCCCCGGAAGGGTGCCCTTGGGACAGAGCCCAAACGCATTCCAGCATTAGGTCAAATTTAATTGAGGAGGCTTATGATGCCGTAGAAGCGATTGACCTTGGTGACAGTGACATGCTA
>JAFQXU010000011.1 GCA_017406805.1 Clostridia bacterium
CCATAATAACACTCGGCAGTTTCATAAGCATTTATAAGCCGTTTACCATAATGCTTAGTTGACTGCATACAGTGTTTATTATAGCCGTCAGCAACAATGAAATCCCCAAAAATCACTGTAGCTCCAACTATTGCCGTTTTCCCTTTTATTGCAACTCCGCTATTTTGCGGACATTTAATTTCCATTAAATCATTCGCTTCTAAAACTAATCTTCCGCCGGATTGCCTAATTGTTGAAACTTTACCTCCATCTGTCCATCTGCACTCTCCGGCAAAAGTTCCTGTTTTTTGTACGTACAGATTGTCAATATACGCATGGGTTGCATAAATATTATCAAGTCCGGCATTCCCTGTTCTGATAATTTCCGTACTTCCAACTGCTTTATTCCCAATTTCACGTCTTGTTATTGTTCCGTAATTTAGCTTTGCCCCTGCGATTGTATCATTCGAGATTTTATCACCTGTAACAGCATTATTTCTAATTTGATTATTAACAATTTGACCCTCAATTCTATCCGCTCGCACAGTTCCGTCAAAGCGTGCATTGTTTCCATCAATCTTTAAAGCTCCAATTTTAGCATTACCACTACTTTCCAAAACAATATTTCCATTAGAACTTTTAATGGAGTTGTCGGTAATTTCAAGACCTCCGACATGGCTATTCTTGGCAATATTGATTTTACCTGTCAGGTGTAAATCTCCGCTTGAATCTGCGTAAAATTTGTTTTTCCAACTGTTATTTTCTTTTTTCTGGATTTTAAATCCGTCTTTTGCATTTTGGATTATCTTAGAGTTTCCACTTTCGATAGTTAAACTCGCATTTTTAAGTGTTGCTTCGTTTCCGTCAAGCTTGAAACTATTGTTTTTATTTGTAATTGTCAGCTCATTTCCGGCAATTAATTTACCGACAATAGTATCTGCAATTACACCATAATTACCATTCATATTGCCGAGTGCAAGTTTGCTTGTCTGCCAATTATCATCAGTCATACAAATTAGGTTATTGGTTATCATTAATTGATGATTATCAAAATTGCCATCATCAAGCTTTTTTCTGCCTTTAATACCATAACTTCCAACAGAAATATCTTGATTTTCTGAACTTATTATTTCTTGATTCGCTGCATTTAGAGAATTTTGCATGTAAGCTGTAACTTGATCGTTAAGACCGCCGTTTTTGATTGGAGCTATTAAACTACTGTAATTCCTTGAAACAGAGCTTGATGTCTTGCTTTGATTAAAAAGCTCATTAAAAGTCCATTCGCTCGTTTCTAAGCGAAACTTGTTGCCAAAAGTCATGGTAAAATTTTCAGGGTTATCGTAATCAATATCAATCTCCAAAAGTATTGGCGAAACCCAGACATCTTCTTTAACTTCCGCATGAATTAAACTACCAAGTTTTAGTTCATCAATGAACGGCTTAAACTTTTCGGCAAATAAAAAATTCGCAAGCTCCATACTAAACGTAAAAGAAGGCTGCGAAAGTTTTTTCATTTCTTTTTTGCCACGCTCCAAAAGTTGCTTGCTCATATCTTGAATCTCGGTAGTTGTCATTTTATCCGTAACAACAAAATTTGAATTGGTATAGCTTGCCTCGAAAATAAAGTTATCAAGCTCTAAAAGCTGCTTTTTCGTAAAGTTATTAGCAAACTTAAGACTAGTGTTTATATCTTGCAAAGTCTTTTGAACTTTCGATATTTCCTTATTTTTTGAATCAATCTCTTTTTGTTTTGCGGAAAGTTCTTTATTCAAACCATTGATTTTATTTACTACTGATTTTGAAATGTTTGGCATCTGGGCGCTTCTTACTTGTTCCTGTGTTTTTAGGTTATTCTGCAAAGTTGCAAGTTCACCTTGAAGCTTTAAAAGTTCTGCGTTTAAATCCCGAAGTTTTGAAAAGTTTTCAGTATAAATTTTTTCAGAGTTTTTAACTTTTTTATCCCACTTTTTGATAGCATCTATCAACGATTTTTGCATCCAATTTTCATTTAGGTAATACGAAAAATCATAAATGTTAGCAGTACCCAAAGGATTAACCTCACTAATGGTGAAATCACCCGAGCCATGCACACTAAGGCAAGTAATTATGTCTTTTGTTGTTTCCTCAATTTTCACGTTTTTGATTAAGTTGTGAAATGAAAGGCTTATGTTAGTGTCTTTAAGGGTATCTTCCGAAGTATAAGCACTTATGAGCTTGTTTTCTGTATCAAAATCAAAAATGCACTCATACGCTTTTTCTATATCTTCCATAAGGAATGAGTAAAGGCTATTAGTCGGTATTTCAAAAGTTCTATATCTATTCCAAAGGCTACTGCTAACTGTACCGATTTTCCAAGAAGGAGCAATTTCTAAAAGCTTTTGAAGTAACGTATCTTTTGGACTGACAGGGTCATAAAACTTGTATGTTCCGTCTTTGATATTTGCACCTTTTGAATTAAGCGTATATTCATAAGAATAAGCGGTAATAGACTTATATGGCGAAGTGCCTTCATTTGTTTCAGCTACCGAAACGATTACAAAATACCCGAAACCTTGAATTTTAAGTAGTCTATTCTTTGAAATAAAATCATAAAAATCGTTTTTATACACATCAAAGTTTACTTCCGAAACTGCATTAAATCTCGGTTTTATATGTAAATTCGTAATGTTTGTAACATCGGTAATAACGCTAAAATCCGGATTGCAAAGTGTTATTATTGGTATTTCATAACTTTTATTTATATCAAATTCAAAATTCATTTTTATCCACCTCCAAGCCGTACTGCAAATTGATAGGTAATTTTCAAGTACTCAGCATATCCATAACACTCGAATTTATTAACTCCATGAGCAAAACTTAAATACCCTTGATTTCTGCCTCTTGATAGGTTTTTAAAGCGGTTTAATCCTGTGTTTGAAGTGATAATCTCATTTTGATTATCGACTGTAATTATTTCATTAGGGGATAGATTAGTCATTTCAAAAATTCTATTTGTTTTCAAATTCAAAATCTTAAAGTCTTTACCCGAATTTGAAAGTTTAAACTCTATGATAGGTCGCAAACCATAAATTTCTGCTGATAGATTATCAAATTCAAAAGGGTTCATGATAGACGAATCAAAAGTATATTCCCCTGTTATAGGAAAGGTATAAGCATAAGGAGAATCGCATTCTACTGTGCATCTAACACCAAAACACTCTCCACCAAACTTAATATCTTCGGTAGGTTTCAAAATGCAATTAAAGTAAAAATCTTCATACCATTCACTCTCAATCTGAAGCTTTTGGTACCCGATATTTCCGAAAAGCCATTGCTTAATTCTTAGAAAAGTCGGAAGATCAATGGGATTTTCCGAAACTATTTCGATTGAAAATTCTAAAGCGTTTGATTCCTTTAATCCCAAAAATAACTTTCTCGGATTTCTGATAGCTGAAACACTTTGATATTCGTAATTTGAACCTGAGGGGATATCGGTTAAGTTGCCATTTATCGAAACGATTTTTAATTCGAAATCTTTTGAATTTATTCCGGCAAAATTAAAATAATTTCCAAGAAAACTCATGATTTATCCTCCCTATATATTAAAATTTAAATAAAAACAGCAGAGGCATTAAATTTTTACCTCTGCTAAAAATTATCATCATAAATATATTTATATCGTCCTATCCCAAACTTTTACCTTTGTTATAATTTCTCTTAATCTTTGTCCGTCAATTACATATTCCAAAACTTCATCTGCATTATCACACCATTTTTCTGTTTCTGGTTTGTATGCCTCGCTGACATACATCTGTACATTAGAATCAGGTGTTTTTTGTAATTTACCAAAAGCACAATAAACTTTACCTTTCCAACAAAACTCAACTTCGCCGCCCGATTGCATGCACCATTTAAAATCACTTATGGTCAGAAAATTCAAACTATCATCCAGATAATCTATATTTATTTCTTTACTCATATCATCACCTCTAAAAAATTTAAACTCGGGCACCCCATCGTAGTAATTTATAGGCGAGCTGGGATTGGGATAGCCATTGGACCAATCGATTTCATGATCGTGTGGGTTAGTATGTAATTTTGGATTATGATGTACCGAATAATGTCGCTCTTTAGTGGCTTTCCCGTCGGCTCCAATTTTAGTTTCGATTTTTTCTCCTTTGCGATTAAATATTACTTTTTTCTCTCCGGGTTCTCCAAGAAAACGTGCGTCGTCCGATTTGTTTGGCGAGGGTTTCCAATCTCCACCGTAAGCACTTCCCATACCTTTAAAATTATTTGCCAAAACATAACCATATGACTTTATTATATCACAATTTTTAGGTTTGTTTATAATTCCAGAAATATATTCAAAGTATTTAGAAGGCCTATATGCCTCATCGGTATTAAAATATCTCCAAGAACTTAGTTCGTAATTCACACAAATTATATTCCCCTCCATTTCCGGAAAAGGTTCATGATAACAAATAATGTATTCGGGTTCTATACGCTTTAGCATCTCATTATATCCGGTCATAAAAAATTCTTTTTGATCAGAATGATTGTTATGCTCTGAAACCATATATGTCGAAACCGCAACACACGAACCTTTTTCTATTCCTTCAAAGCAAAAATCAAATGTAGAGGGTAATCCCCAACTTACAGTTGGTATAACTCTTATCCCTTTTGAAGCTAAAAAAGCTCCGCACCAACGATTTTTAAAAGTGTTATACAATTGTTGCAATTTGTGCATCTGTGTATACATACTAAAATCAGGTGTGAAAACTGCTTTATATTTTTTTAAAGTTTCTATATATTTTTCCGGTTCCTTCCAAATTTTTTCAAATTTATAATCGTAAAGAAAAAAATGGACCATACGATTAAAATGCTCGGTATCATCGGCTTTTATCTTATCAAAACCTATTAGTCTTAAATTGATAAAATCATCAGAAACTATTTTTGGTTTTGGTATGAGTGGCATATCATATTTTCCTGTGCCATGCAATGTGTTCCTTAAAAAATGTGGACTTGTGCGATATTCAAAGTTTTCAGGTGTCATAAAATCTTCTCCTTAAAAAATATTCTCATAACACCCTCTAAAAAACCAAAAATTTGCATCTTTTAGATCAAATTATATTTGCGTGTTTGTTAGCGGTTTTAAAAGTCATTTCGACTGCTTTTTTGATAATGTTTTCGCTCTCTTTTTTTAGAGCATTTACTGTTTCTCTATCTGCATTTCCGCTGATACTTAGGTTTATGATAGGTGAAGAAATATTGTTATAAGTTCGACTTATTGCTACTTCTTTGTATTTTGGAATATTTTTAGAAATGTTCTGACTAATAAAATCCTTTGAATTATTAGCAAAATCCCAAAGCCTTTTTGTAGCTTCATGATTAAAGACAATATCGCCTTCGTTCATCAGACGATACTTGCCATTATCTTTGCTAAGAATCGCTTCAGAACCTCGCTCAAAAACCTTTGCTATACCTTTTTGAGCCGAATAAGTTCCTTTGGCATATCCTCGCAAATCGTAAAGTTTACGTTTGTAGTAACTAAGCGAAGGCTCTGCACCTCTATCGGCACTCATGCTTTCGATTAAACGCTGAAGCCTTGCGATTTCGTTTTCTTTTTCCGCTTGGTTTAAGCTCCGATATTCTCTGGCTGCTAAACCTAAGGCTCTTGCAGCCTCTTGTGAAGCACCGGAAAGGCCATGCATCTCATTACTTGCATTTTGTATTTGTGCGGATATTCCGGCAATCTGTGAAGCGATATCCGATAAAGCACCGGATACACCAAATTGCTTATAATAAAATCTATCAAGAGCGGCATAAGCTTTATTCCATGCGTTAATAACAGTTGAAGCCATGCCATCGCCGTAGTCCGCATTCCAACGCATTAGATTGTCATAAAACTCTTGCGAACGATTTTGAATTAAATTCATCGCTTCTTGCCGGATTCGACCTTCTTCTTTTAGATATTCATCAATAGCTTTTATCCGCTTATCGTTTGAATCCTTAAATTGCTTGTATTCGGTATCAAGAGCTTTTTTCTGCCTTTCGACACCATTATCGTAAAGAAACTTTTGCAAATCCTCATTATCTTTTTTTAGCTTTTCTTCAAGTTCCTTACGTTTTTTCTGAGCTTCGGCACTATCATCGAATCTTAAAGCGTTTAATTTGTTTTGAATTTTATTTATCTCAAAATTCTTGTCTGAAAGCTCTTTTTGATAGTGATATTCGTCTTTGCGGATATCAAGCGTTTGCTTCATTAAGTCAATTTTCTTTTTATATCCGTCAAGACTTTCTTTTAAGGCTTCTTTTTCGTTTTCCTTTTGCCTCTTTATCATCTTGACGGTCATATCAAGTAAACTATTTATTGCTTTTTGACTATCTTCTAATGCCTTTTTCTGATTATCTAGAGCTTTTCTATTGTCATTTAAGGCTTTGTATAAATCCTTAGTCTGATGACTTCCCGAAGTGCCTTCAGTAGGGTATGCGGTAACACCGCTAGAAATAACAAAGATTGTGCCGTTTTTTAAATCTGCGTGTGCTTTAACAGTGGGTTCGTTTTTTGCATTCTTTTCAATCATGCCAATTGTTTTTACTTTTACCATTTAAAATTCCTCCTTAAAAAATAGAAGAAGTTTCGTTTATCTCAAAAACTTCTCCCAAAATATTGGTATCTTCACATTTATAGCTGTTTTGCTCACTAACTTTTTTCTTTTTTAACTCACAAACTTCCTTGCCGATAGCTACCAAAATTGTATCAACTATATCTTGAATGCTTTCATTAGAATTAATAGGGTCAGCACTGAATTTTTCAATTGATTCTTTTGCAACCTCTTTTTCTTTATCAGAAAAGTCAGCAAGTGCAACGTTTAACTGCTGTTTTAAAGTGCTTGATTTAAGTTTATCAAGTTCCTCTTTTAATTTATCGGTTTCTTTCAATTTATCGGAAAGAGATTCATTTTGTGCTTTTAAATCTTCAATCTGCTTAGTTAAATCATCAATTTCTTTTTGCTTTTGTTCTAATGCTTGTTTGTATTCATTCGTCTTATCAAATTTTTCTTCGAATTTTTCAAACATTTTTTCAAGTTTTTCCATATCACCATTTTCCTTTCTGTCATTAATTTCAATTACTCTTGCGGTTTCGTCAGACGGCATTACACCTAAGACCGCAAACCCCGAATACCTGTATTCTGTCGGTATTCTGCCAATTTCTTGGTATCCGTTAAGATACTTAATTCTGTTTCCGTTATCTTTAAGACCTATAATTTCAACGCTTCCGAATACAGTTTCGTTTGCTTTGATTTTTTCTTCCAAAACGTCCACAAAATTTTTATACCTCATAGCATCGATATATCCTTCGCCGACTAAAGCTCTTTTAGTTTCGCCGTCAACTACAATATCATCAATATATCCACGCTCTAAAACTCCAATCATAGTGGCATTTTCAAGCACAGGCACTCCATCGTGGGTACCTGTTTCGCCATGACCCAAGATTTCGGTTCGCTCGTCATTGATAAATTCACAAGTTATTGAGATTCCTTTTACACTCTCAAGATTGTTTTTACAATACTTTTCAAACCAAGTAATGCCATTCTTATTATGCTGAGATTTATCCTTATAAATCTCATGCAAAATTACTTTTACCTGACGTTTGCCGTCTTTATCATCTTTGCTGGAAAGCTCTAATATTCTCAAACTTCTTCACCTCCTTACACTAATCTCGGTGCTTCATTTGAATTGTTTGTTTTTGATTTTTCTGTGTTGTCATTTGTAATATCATCTTTTTCGGGTCTGCCACCACTTTTTGTAGAAGCAGTAAATGAAGTAAGATGAGGTCTATATTTTTCGTCCCACTTTTCTTCTTTTTCCATTTCCATGAGCGATAGATACGCTTCGGGATTAATCCCTGTGCTTGCAATCCATGCCGAAAGCAAACCTCTGCCAAGTGTATATAACTCTTTCATTTGACTTACAAATTCTTTTCTGTTCACAATCGAACAAGGAAGATAATAAATATCAATTTTCTTGCCGTTTATGAGGTTTTCGTTTATAGCTTTTACAAGCTCATAAGAAATGCTCTCAACCCATGAATATACCTGACTTATGACTAACTGCAAATTGTTTTGCTGACTGGAATAGGAAGAAGATGCTCCAGAAAGCAAACTTGCAGCAAAACCTAAATCCGTGCAAATATCGTTTTTTAAATCTTTTTCGCATTCGTCTTTGAAAAGCGAAGTATCAACATCAAGCTTGTTAATCTTTGTGCCACTTGCAACAGAAAAGAAGTTAGTTCCGCCGGAATTTGCCCTTTTTAAAATTCCGTCTTTAACCATTTCATGCTGCTGCTTTTGCTGATTTTGAGTGAGTGCACTCGTTCCGGGTCCTTTGCCTTGCGGAAATTCCATGTAAAAAATTCTACTGTTAATTTCCGAAAGAACATTTCGTTTGGTATTAGTCCAATAATCCGAATACAAAATGTCTTTAATAGCTTGTAAAACAAGAGGGCGACCCCATTTTTCCTCACGACTACTTCTGATTTTTAGTGTTATGGTTTTCGAAGCATCTAACACATACCAGTTAGGTAAACCGCTGTTTTTACTTCTTTTCAGGAAGGCTTCTCTTATTTCTTTTGGATAGCGTTTAAGCTTATTTTCAAGCTTCTCGCCATTAAAGTTAGTAAAATAATTAAGATCAAATGCAATTTCATAGCTGCCATTTTTAATCCCCACAATCTGTATATAGTCGATTGGTAGATTGCAAACAGAAACATTTAGTTCGTTTGAATTTATTTCAGAAATACTTTTAACGTCATACTCTGCTATGAATTTTTGATTATTTCTTGGCTTTTTTGCAGTTTCTAAATACGAAACACTGACACCATAAATCATCGCCCTAAAGAGCATATCTCTGATAAACTCTTTATCTTTAATTTTCCTAAGTATATTTTCTGTTCTCTCTTTATTTCTTTTAGATTTAGAAATAACTATTCTATCAAGCGTTAAAATGCTCGTCATGTAGTCAATTACATTACTAAAAATTCCCGATGAAGAATATATCTCTTTGCTTAAATTACGAAGTTCCTCATTGTTATCCATAGGGTTTTTGATGATTTCCGCAAGTTCGTCAAAAGATTTGTTAAGCACAATATTTGCATAGTTACCGCTCGAAGCATTTTCATATCCCCAAAAGCTATTTACTTCAAAGTTTTCCAAAGAAATGCACCTCCTTAGTTGATAAATGTCTGAAATTCATATTCGTTTTGAAAAGCCCTATTATTTCTTTCAAGTTCATTGGCTATCAAATTTGCATAAGAGACGGCGGAAAACCTATCTTTCAAAGTTCCGCCATTGTTTTCGATTTTTATTCTTCCTTCAATTATCGTAAAACTTAAGTTTACCATCTCATTTATGAGTGCTGTTGTTTGATAGAAAGGCTCTTGAAATAGCACTTGATTTTCAATGTCTAAACTGCCGAATTTCTTTATTTTGCCAAGATTTTCATTTGCTTCGTTCTCGTGTATTAGAAGTCGCAGTTTACCCTGTCTTACTGAATCCCGAAGTGAAACAGCTGCATCGGAGTTAAACTGGGCACTCGCTTTAATGGAATAAATAACTTTAGGAGCATCGGGGCTTTTGCACCTATTTGCCATGCTCTCATCATTAATACAAGACCATGCCGGATAAACTATGTTTCTTTCATCGTCTGCTTGTTCTTGAACAAGATTATCAAAAACTCCAATTCCAACACCTTGCGAGTCAAGGACTATATAGTCGCAATCGAGGTCATAAAAGAGTCTGCGTGCCTTTATTGCTTGGTTAAACGTATGTCCGCCTTTGGTGGTTGTCATATAAACAACGTTTCGCAAGTATCTATTTTGCCCATAGGGAATAAGCTGTAAAACGCTAAAACAAGAAGCATCGCTTTCTTTTCCGCCTTGTGTTGCTACGTCAATAGAAAGTATTCTTATCTCTCCATTTTTCTTGATTGGGTACTTTAAGCTGCTATCGTTTAAAAGATTGTAGTAATGCTTTGGATAGATAGGTTTTAATAATTTTCTTGCCGAAGAAAGTTCATCAAATGAGTAAAAAGCATTTTCGGACTGCCCGAAAAATAGCGAATCCATTTCCATCATCCAACCGATTGAGTCCCAATCATCTTCAAGCATTTCGTCCCTAATTTGCTCGGTAGGATAATATCCTTGCGACACGGGAAGTTGATACGGAAACCCAACGCAACAATAATTATCGCCTTTAATCATTGACTTGAAAAAAGACTTAAACTTTGCGTAGCTGTAATGATATTTATAGTACGCAGAGGATAGGTAAAGCTCGGTATTTGGCTCTTTTGGATAGTCTTTGTATTTGGTTTTTAGAAAAAATCTCGGTGTTCGCTGCCCAGCTTTAAATTTACGAATGACTTTATCTAAAATATTTTTCTTTATTTGCACAAACTCATCTGCCAAAATAAAGTTTGCTCTTGCACTCCTTGCAGAATCCGCAGCAGTTACAACTTGTATTGATGAACCATTTTTAAAATGAACACTTGCAACACTAAGACTGATTTTATAATCATCAATTTCGTTTCGAAGATTAGTAGACGAGGTCATAAAATCCTCAATAATTTTCTTAATGATATTCACACTCTGCCCACGTTTTCCGGCTGCAATACAAATTTTAATTCCGGGATATAAAATACATTTTAGAACGCAGACAATCGCAGCAATAAGGGATTTACCCATACCACGACTTGCAATAATCATAGTGTAGTTGTACTTAAAACACATAATTATTAATGCTTGCTGAAAAGGTTTAAGCCATTTCATTCCAAGATAATCAACCGCTAATCTATGAGGATTCTCTCGATAAAAAGCTACCCATTTTCCGACACCACGCCTAAGCTTTTTGAGTTTATCGCTACTCATTTTGTTTCTCGCTTTCCGTAAATCCGTTTTCGCTTAGGTATTCGAAAACATCTTCATCGGGAGCATCTTTAATGTCATCAATTTCAGCTCGGTACTTCTGCATTTCTTCTTCATAATCTTTGGAATATCGGTTTTTAATCCCAAGCATTTTTGAAAGGTGTCCGAGAAAATAGATATTAAAAAGCTTAACTATCCCGTCAACATCTTTCCATTCAGGATTTACGTCAGGTATCGGGTCCTCGTTTTCAAACATTTCTATCATAACCCCAAGCGGTCTTTCAGCAGTTTTCTCGTCATTTTCGACTTGAATTGGCTTTAAATTTGCACTTGACAAAGTGTCTTGAAATGTTTTCTGAAGTCTGCTCCAAAGGTCGACTTCTCCATTTTGAATGGCTTTCTGTTGCTGAAGCTTTATTACACATAAATCCCGAACCAAACTTTCTCTTGCCATGCTGTCAATTAAAACTTTTGATTTCCACTCTGAAAACTTACCCTCTAGAAATTGGTATTCCTCATATGAAAATCCATAACCCCAAACTTTAATATATTTGCTGGATATTTTTCTTGCTTTGGTTTCAAAGCTTTCACTCTCACTTATATCTTCGTAATCACTACTGAAAAGATAATCATCAAAAGTTTTGTTAATGTATGGAACTAAATTGATTTTAGATAAGTAAGCATTCATACGATTTGACTGATTGGAGTTGTTCGAAGCTTCAAAAAGTGAATCACAAAAGTATATGTCGAGGAGCATACACATTCGCTTTATAGTCTTGCATTCATCGCCATCAAACTTTTCAAGATACTTTGTGTATATCTCTCCGACACAAGTTTTACAGATAGTTAAAAAACCACCATTGCCTTTATATAGCATTGACCTTGTTGGTGTAAAAGCATTACTTTTTCGCCTAAATTCATCGCCGCATACCGAACACCTATATCTTTGTTCTCTTTGTTTCATAAGCTATCAGCACTTTTTGCAGCAGCTCTTAATATTGATCCAGGTCTGAATACTACTTTCGTACCTCCTTTAATTAAAATCGGTTTTGCTGTTCTTGGGTCAGTACCCATACGGTCTTTAACCTCTTTTGTACTGATTTCTAGGAATCCATGAATATTAATTTTTTCTCCCGAAGCGACCATGTCTGTAATTAACTCGCTTAAGCTTTTTAAAACTCTTTCGGATTCACAAATTTTCAAATTAGCGTATTCGGCATACTTTCTTATGAATTGTTTTTTGTTCATTTTCAGCCTACTCCTTTACTTTTAATTTAATTTTTCGCAAGAAAAATAGCTCTCTTTCGAGAGCTTATATTTCCACATTTTATATTGTGTACCAAAAAAGTACTACATAGTGCTACAAGTTTTATTTTCCTCTTTTTTAAAATATCTGTAAAGACGCATCCTAAGTCCTTGCACTGTGTTTCCCCCACCGATTTTAAAAGCCGTTTTTTGCCAACTATAATTATTAACATATCTGTAAGTTAAAACCAAACGCACAATCGGGTCATCAACATTTTCGATATAATCTGTCAGTTCTTCGCAAAGTTTCGAAAGAGTTCCTTGAATGCCAATTATTTTGATTACGGAATACCCGATTTTATCTGAAATACTTTTTGAAATTGGCATACCGGTTATAACTGAAGATTTTAGTTCCGCTAAGGCATTAAGTTCTGTTAGCCTTTCTTGGTGCATTTTAATTTCTTTCTTAAGGTAATGGAGCTGTGAAAGTTGCTTGATTGTCATAGAAACATCCTGCCTTTTAATCTAAATATTCTGCGCCTATTAGTGCATATGTCATACTTAGATTGTAGCAGTTAAAAATTACATACTCCTATACCATATTTTACCGTATTGATAATATTTATCACCGGAAATTAATTTTAAAATAGGAAACCTCTATTTCTGTGTACTTATTTAGTTATTAGCTTGATTGGGAATTATTGACTTTTACAAGTATTTATGGTATAATATGATAGTATTTAAAATGTCAAACACTTTACAAGATATATACAAAGGAGGAAGAACTCATGCAAAAATCAAACCAAAACAAAAAAATAATAAAATTAATGTCGGGAGTGTTAGCAATACTCACTATTTCATCTCCGACTTCACTCGCGACAAAACCAATTCAGTTAGAAGATAAACCGGGGATACTAGAAAAATTTAAAAGTTTTGCTTGGACTGCTGCAATTATTGGTGGTGCGATAATTATTACCGGTGCAATAATTTATGGTATATCAAAAATTAAGGAATCAAGAAGCATAGAAGGATTCAAACGTAACTTAGACCTTGCTTTAAAAGATATAACAAATAAAGCTGACGTAGAATATATGTTAAACGAAATCAAAGAAATGCTGGTACCCAAAGTAGAAAACAATAGAATAAATGAGTTCGAAATCAGATTCGCAGAATTTAAAACCAAAGTACAAACTTTGGACAATATCAACGCTGCAAAAAGGGAATTACTACAAGGTTTACATGCGATTGTAAAAGCTTTTAATGTACGCTTTGATACTAATGAATTTAATAATCTCAAATCAAATAAAACAGGAAAAAATGCAGAAGGGTCTAAACATGAAAGTAATAAGCCCAAATTACAATTACCAAGCGAATTTAAAGTGTTTAAAATAGCCGTAATCGGCAGTCATATCGATGGTAATAAAGCTATGCCTCATATATCTAGAGACGGTTTAAACTTAAATAAATTCACTGTAGATAAACTGTGTTCATGTGGAGTAGGGAATAAATTGAGTGAATATGATGTGGCGAGTGTAGATAATAATTTAAAGAATGAAGAAATTGAATTATATGAAAACTATCCCGAAAGATTGCCGAAAGATTCAATGCTTATTAGTAGAGATGGTGGATGGGTAGCACTTAGTTTTTATTACATAAGTAATTGTGCTGAAGCTGAAAAGATTATACCGGAATGTCAGTATGCTATTTGCCCGTTTGATGCTGATTCAGATGAAATAAAAGGCAACATAGACGATTGTGAATTAAAAAAACGTTTAACAGAGCTTAGAGATTTTATAAGACAGTATAACAAAACGTGCGATATTAGATTTTTATATTATATAGATAATATAAAACAGGCTGATGATGTTGGTAGATATCAGAGGACTATTAGTGAATTTTCTAGAGATCTTTATAATGATGATCCAAAATTGGCATTACAGCAAGAAGTACAATCACACTCATTGTCCAAAGAAAATGGACAATGTTATAGGGAATGCTTTAACAGTATTTTGGTTTCTTCGAATCGGAAAGTTGAAGAATTTGAACAACTTCCAAATAAAAAAGTTTTAAAGATTAATTACCTTGAAGTTTTAGAAAAAATTACATTTGCAAATGAATTAAATTAATTTTTATATATAAAAAGCGCCTAACATAAGGCGCTTAATTTTTTATTCAATTCTGTCTAATCAAAGAAAAACTGATTATTATTTTTTCACACAAACCGCTACTATTACTGCTATTATAACCATTACAATCATAGTTACACCAACACCAAAACCTACACCATATCTAAAATTACGGGTTTTCATACGTCCAAAACAAGTACTATCACGAATTTCAAGAGCTACTTCTAATTGACGAATGTTATCCCTTGCGGCATTTAATTCCTGTTGTAACCTATCCTTTTCCTCTCTATTTAATGCGGTATTTCTCTCTATAATATCATGCAATTCCGGAACCACGTTATCTGTAAAATCACGCAAAACGTCTATACGTTCGTTAATATTATTACGCTGATTTACAATGTCATCATTACGACTTTTTGTAACACTAATCAAAATAGCACCATTTTGATCATTTTTTGTCAAATCAGAAAATTCATGATTAACGGGTTGGTGTGATCTTTGTTCGGCAGCTAAATTATTGTGAGAAGTAATAACTTTTATTGCTTCTAACTGCTGCTTTGAATTTTCAATAAACTGTGTACCAGTCGGCTGAAAATGCATTTGAATATAATTTAATGCTTCCATTATTTTATTTTTTTCTGTTTCAGTAATGCTAGTACATTCATTGACCATTTGTATTACATCTGATATTTTTATATTTCTCTCAAAATTATGTACTGCAGGCTTCATAGCAGAAACTTTGGTAGAAATAGTTGTAAATAACCCTGATATAATCAGTAAAAACGACATCAAAAAGCAAAAAAATTTTTTAGCCATTTTATTGTTCATTTTCATACCTACCTTTATTTTTTCTTTAAATACTTAATAGCTGCGTGTAATTCAGATTTGCCCCAAAATCTTGACCACCACGAAGTACTACCTTCACCTATTTCTAAAGCCGCCCTTATTTTCGCTTTTATATCGTCGGGCATTCCGTTTACTTTCCTATTAATGTCATCTCTAAATTCTTCATATTGGCCTTGTAATACTGTTATACTTTCAATTATCGGACTCATTGCTTCCACTCTGCCTAATACACCAGCCACTTGAGTTGTAGTTTGTTGGTCAATTTCTCGTATATGCTTTTCTTGATTAAATATTGCTTGATGTGCTTCACTAACTTTTTCATTAAGCTTTTTTCTTGTTTCCTCTATTGCAAAACGTATATTTTCTAAATTATTGTCCATCAATTGTTCATTAGCATCTTGTCTTCTTGATAGGCTCTCAAGGGCTTCGTGAATTGCTCCACCAAATTCATTATTCGCATGTTCAAACTGAACAATTTGTTCATTCACATCATTTTTGAATGCATTATAAGCATCTTGGAAAGTACCATATTGTGCGGAAATATTTCTAATCTCATTTATAACTTCCTGACATCCTTTAGGGTCCATATGCCCATCACGCGAAAATATGCTCACTACTTTTTCTAAAATTTTCCACGAATCATTTCCTAACTGATTTAATTCTTCACGAAACTCTTGTCTTATATTCATAACTTCTAATTCCAAGGTGGCTATTCTTTTACTATTGTCATTTGCCTGATTCTTCAGCTCAATTATCTGATTACTATTCTTAAAAATTTGTAAGAAACTATTTACCGACATAGGTAAAGCCTCTGTATGTATTAATTTCGAACTATTTAGATCACCTAGTTTCTTTTCTATTTCAAAAAAGCTTTCTCTAATATCAGCTCCATTTTTTATTATCAAAAAATCGAAAACATCTCTTTTAACAAAGTTGCCGCTTGCGTCACTTTCAACATTCTGCATAAATTTTATGCTATCCAATGTCTTTAGCCATTGCTGTTCGTCTTTTATGCCCTTGCAAATAAGTACCATCTTCTTGTTATTGTTATTTGTTTCTGCTATATTACTTCGTGTTTCCCCAATATAATCATAAATCCTTTCTCTTATTTTTTCAGGTTTCGAAAAATCCACAACCATAAAAACAATATCAGATTCTGAGATGATTTCTTTGTCAATATTATTATTTACATCTAAATTTATCTTTCGAAATCTATAAAGAAATACATCCTCCTGATTATCTAATACGTGTATCCCCCAAGTATATGGGCCATCCGGAGTTGAAGTGTTGCTATTAAAGAATATATTCTTAACAGTATCTTCTACAGATTCACCTACAAAAGCTACATTTAAAATATAATTTTGAGCAAATGCTACATTTGAAAATAAAAACATACTTGCACCAACAAAACTTGAAACTAAAATTTTTTTGACTAATTTTTTCATAGTATTCACACTTCCTTAATTTATTTTTTCATAAGTAATGTTTTACACTGATAAGTTTACCTAATATGACAATCTCGCTGTTTAAAGTAGCTACCATGCTTATTTTACCAAACATACCGTTATTGTATCACATTATACTACACCGGTCCTCCTTATTATGTCTGCATTTCTCTGAACAATATCTAGCATTAGAATTTTTGTTCTTACTGGCGACTTTTAACTCATGGGGTAAAAATTTTTTCTTCCCAAAGTTTGGACAATCTTTACCATTTGCGCAGTCTTGTCCTTCTGCATCACGATGACAACGTTCACAGCAATAGAGTCCATTTTCCTTCACAACTATACCCCCATCGGACATTAAAAATCTTATACCGTTACGTCGATGAGAACATTCTTCATAAAGGCATAAAAACCCTTCAGCATTTAGGATACAGTCTCTACTGCAATACTTGCTGTTATCATTTACATTTGGAATAAACAATCTTCCCGGTCTTGGGCAACTATCGTATGCACAAATTTTAAACCGCGTTCCGGCGTTTCTATTGAAGCTTCCCCTATTTAATCTTAAAAATTCTTTAATGATATTTTTCAACCCATCAATTCCAACATTAGTTTTAGCAGAAACGATAATGCCTTTCATAAAATTTCTTTCATTTTCTGGTATGTTGTTATTGTTATCACCAATTCCCGTTGTATGTGCAATAATAGCATGATTTAACGTGTCTTCACACAATTGTAGGTCCATAGGATTAAGTGTATCAGATTTATTAACAACTATAATCGCACCTATACCTCTTCTGTCATAAATTCTCAAGCATCGGTCACACGCTTCACAAATTGGGTTCCTATATTGACACCCTATCTGTCTATCTAATGGATCAATTACTACAAGTACCAAAGATATATCATCCCTAGGGATCATTTTTAATTGTTGATCAACATCTATATTATCATTTCGCAATAATCCAGGAGCATCATAAAAATAACAAGTAAATGTATCGTTACCAATAGAATATGAAGTATAAATACCGCCCATACCATCCTCATTCCACCTTGTGGGTCTATGTTCCACATCAAATTCCCTTCCACATAAGCGATTTACAATATTCGTTTTACCTGCCATTGTTTTACCAATAAGTACTATTTTAATATTATAATTATCAGCAAAACATTTATTTGAAACTAAAAACATTCCTGAAATTACAAAACACAAAACCAAAAATTTTTTAATTATTTGTTTCATTATTACGCACCACCGTATTTATTAATATTAAAAATATAGACCACTAATATCGTTATAAAATTTCCTATCACTTTTTCATTTGTATCATCTTCACTACCTCTTTCAACACGAAAGACGTCATGCTTATCTCCGTCTAAAGAATGAATATTTAAATTAATCTGACATTTGTTTTTCACATCTATAGACTCTAACATTATTTTCTTTAAAGAATCACAAATTGATCGACGCACGAATTCATTACTAAAAATCTTTTTATATGTAGTATTGAAGTTGTTTATTTCTTTATATCGGTCTTCCCCATACATATTAAACAAAGAAATCTCGTCCGCAAATGATGGAACATCATTCGAAAAAGGCCAAAGCCATGACTTTTTCTCCTTCTTTTTTCTCTCAATGTTTAGTAATATTTTAAATAGTACACCCTTATCATCTATTGTTTTTTTTACTGTAACATTACGTAATTTATTATAAAATTCCTTTAATCGATTTGCAGGTATTATTTCTTTCAACATTCCAATTGCCATTGGATATATCTTAGCACAATAACAATCCTCCATAATTTTACTATTTGTAGGGGAGTAATTGCGTATAAAATTATAATTCAAAAAAAAATCATCATAAGAAATATCTACACTGTTTGAAATAGATTCTTTTAATTCATCTGCAAATCTAATTTTTTCTAAAACTTCAAGGTAATTAATCTTTAAAACTTTTTTATTTGGAAGTTGTTCAAATTCTTCAACTTTCCGACCCAAAGAAACCAAAATACTGTTAAAGCATTCCCTATAACATTGTCCATTTTCTTTGGACAATGAGTGTGATTGTACATCTTGCTGTAATTCCAATTCTGGATCAACATTATAAAGATCTCTACAAAATCCACTAATGGTCATACAATAGCTACCAATATCATCAGCCTGTTTTATATTATCTATATAATATAAAAATCTAACATCGCACGTTTTGTTATACTGTCTTATAAAATCTCTAAGCTCTGTTAAACGTTTTTTTAATTTACACTCGTTTAAGTCACCTTCTATTTCTTCTGATTTAGCACGAAACGGGCAAATAGCATACTGACAGTTTTCTATAATCATTTTAGTTTCAGTTTCATTACAATTATCTAAGTAATAAAAACTAAGCACTACCCATCCACCATCTCTACTAATAAGCATTGAATCTTTCGGCAATCTTTCGGGATAGTTTTCATATAATTTTATTTCCTCATTCTTTAAATTATAATCTCTATTAGCCACATCATAGTCACTTAATTTTTCCCCTAATCCACATGAACATAGTTTATCTACAGTGAACTCATTTAAATTTAAACCGTCTCTAGATATATGAGGCATAGCTTTATTACCATCGATATGACTGCCGATTACGGCTATTTTAAACACTTTAAATTCGCTTGGTAATGGTGGTTTTTCAGCACTTGTTAAAACATTAAAAAAGCAAACTAATCCAAAAATTAATATCATAATTTTAAAGAAACTTTTTTGATTTACTTTATTTGCATTCACATTCATAACCTCCTGAAATAATAATCCTAATTCTCGACATTAACCAACCTCCTTTTACCATAAATGTAAAATTTTTACATTAGTTTGTCAATTAATTCTTTTTAAAATTTTAATTAAGTTTAAAGCTTATATATATAACGCTAAGTTAATATAATTAAATTGATTCGGCTTTTTGGCCGTTTCTTAAGTATAAAGCTTCACACAATCTTAAAAAATTAAAGTTTTCACATACGTTTTCCTTAATAAAAACTAAATATTTCTTGCCCCTAAAAAATACAAAAAACGCAATTTTTTCACTCGACCATAAAAATTATTCATGCTAAAATAAGGTTGCATATCATTTTAGCATAAGGAGAAAATTATGAATTATATTAAACACGACCTTTAAAATAAAATTATTGAGTTGCCTAAAGAATATTCCTGTGTTTTAATTACCGGCCCACGTCAAGTTGGCAAAACAACAGTTTTACGTAAACTCATGGATGAAAATCGAGAATATGTTACTCTTGATGATTTAGAAGAGCGCAATCTTGCTAAACGTGATCCTTCAATGTTTCTACAAACACATAATACACCTATTATGATTGACGAAGTTCAATATGCTCCCGAATTATTTTCGTATATAAAATGGAAATTGATAAAGGTGCAAACCCGGGCACTTATTAGCTAACAGGTTCTCAAGCATTTAAACTAATGAAATTAGCGCAAGAATCTCTTGCCGGACGCATTGCAATTTTGCACATATCCAGTCTTTCTCAGCATAAAATTTACGGCTCCGGTAACAATATACCTTTTTCTCTAAATTTAAAAGATCTTAAAGAAAGAGAAAAGGCAAATATTCCAGCTAATCTTAACGAGATTTATAGCTGTATATGGAAAGGAACTATGCCCGGTTTAGTAAGCGGTAAATTTTCCGACCGTGATGTTTTTTATTCCGGTTATTTGCAAACATACATTGACCGTGACGTTAAAGAACAAGTACAACTATCTGATCCATTTTTATTTCAAGATTTTGTTCGTGCAGCGGCTTGCCGTGCAGGACAAATGCTTAACATTCACGATATTGCGGAAGATGTGGGCGTTTCTGATAACACTGCAAAAAGGTGGTTACAAGTTTTAGAAAAATCTGATGTTATCTTCCTTCTTCGTCCATATTCAAATAATCTTTTAAAGCGTACTGTTAAAAAAGCTCCAAAGCTTTATTTTTTCGATACAGGTTTGGTAGCGTACTTAACTAAATATTCATCAGCGGAAATTCTTGCAAACGGCGCAATTAATGGTGCTATCCTTGAAAATTATGTTGTTACAGAGATAATTAAAACTTACCATAACAGCGCAAAAGAATGCCCACTTTGGTATTACCGTGACAGTAATTCCAACGAAATTGACATGGTAATTGAAAGTGATGGTATGCTTCACCCATTGGAAATCAAACGTTCAGTAAATCCCGGAAATAAACTTATTAACACATTTCATTTACTCGATAAAGCATCTCTACCTCGTGGCAATGGAGCTATACTTTGCATGAGGTCGGAATTATCTGCTATTAATTCCGAAAACTTTATTGTCCCTATATGGATGATTTGATTTTTATCTCCGCAAATCTTTGCTAGTTAAATAACGACTATTCAAAAAAAGATTACACACTGATTTCATGTGTAATCTTTTCATAATTAAGCCTATTTAAACATCATTTAATGCTTAACCTCACAAAATAACCCTATTTTTGATCCATAAATACTTTCCTGCCGTCGTCACTTTCACTAATTGGGTCACAATGCATAATTGCTCGCCCCACACCTTCGCAAAAATTATACTCTCCCAATATATTAAGTGCTCTATTGGCAGTAATTTTCTTCCCTTCTAAATTATATTCAATCGATGAATATTCTCTCAAAAAATACTTTTCCATATCTTTTGGTAAACATTCATTTTTTATGTAAGTTTCAAAACATTTATACGCATTCATTTTAAACATCTCCTATTTTATATTAAAAATTTTTTTATCTACATATTTTTACTTCGCAAATCATTAATAATTTGCTGAATATGGCAAATGATTTCAAGTGAAAGACCCGTTATTTCTATGTATACCTTATCATCTAATCCCAATAAATAATCCGACGAAACGTTAAAATACTTACATATTCTTACAAGCATATCGATCGACGGCAATATATTGTCATTCTCCCAATTTGATACGGTTTGTTTCGTAACTTCTAAATTTTGTGCAAGCTCAACTTGACTTAGTTTGCTTACATTTCTAAGCAATTTTATTTTTTCTCCAAGCATAAATTTTTCCCCCTTACCTATCTAGTATTAGACAGTAAAAAGGAAATATAAAAATACTAATGTATTGTAATATTTTTACATCAATGGTTTTATTTGGTAATTTGGAGACCCCTTTTTCTCCAAATTTCTACTAAATTCTTCTTTTTTGTGCCTATTATATCCTAAACATAAAAATGCACCCGAAGCTTTTTGTCTTATCATTTTAAAAAACAGCTTCCGATTAAAATCTCTTCATATTTCTAAGCCAAGGTTCATAACTCCTCCGCATTTTATTATTCTAAATTCATAGTTATTGATAACTTGAAAAATTTTACATTATCTTATATAATAATTAAATCAAAGGAGGAAAATAAAATTTTGTAATTGTATATTAAGAAAACTAGATTTTTAAGTAACCAGGAGATGATGCTATGCTTAAGTTATTTAACAGAAAAACTGTTAAAAAAATTATGATTTCAATATTCATAGTATTTACATTTAGCATACTAAACGTTCTAGCTGTACATAGCGATAAAATTAATGAAGCTGTTAAAAAAATTGAGGCTTCCGGCCAAAAATCATTAGATTTTGAAAAAAACTTTTTAAATAAATATTTAGCCAGCGATCATAATTTTGGTGAATTATTTGAAAATAAAATATTTAATTATATTTCAAAAAAAACATCACACCAGCAATATTACGGTTCTTGTTCAGAAAACAATATTAATCAGCTTTTACGACTAGATTTTTCAAAATGTATATTAGATTATTTAGAGGATAAATATATTATTCAATCTGATACTGCTGGAGTAAAAGAAAAACTTTCTATAATTCTCACTTTAGAGGAATTAGAAAAAAATCAAAAAAATATGTACATCGAATTAAACAACATACTAAAATTACTCGATGATGACGAAAACACAAAAAAATTTATTCTAGCTAATACCGGTATAAACGAAAACATAGCCAATTATATATTTTCAAGTAGACTATTTACAGATAATATTTATAAAAGACAAGCAAAAAAAGTTTTAGTGAATATAGATCCTAACAAAGAACCTTTGTGTAGAATTACGTATCATTTTTTAGATGAAAATGAAAAGCCTGTTTTTGATACGAGTGTATCCAAAAAGGCATTCGGAGCTCAGTTCGGAGGAATATTATCTATAACAACAAAAGAAGGCACTGAAGAAAAACGATTTTTTAAAACACATCAAAATGGCAGCAGATTTACCGGATTTACAGGTGAATTGTTTTTTTCAAAATCAATCAGTGTGGCACAGCCTGTTAATATTATAGAACTTTTTGTATATAAACTATTAGAAGAATTAGAAATAGGTCCAAAAGTAAAATTTGTCGTTAATCCATTTGTTACTAATGATATTTATATTGTTACAAAAGATCTTGGAGATAAATTCAATATTGCCGGAAAAATTTCCGAAAAAGAATGTATAGATCTTAAAAAAGATAGTGAACTCGTTTCACAAATCACAAAATTTGATTTAATTAACAGAATATTAGGACTTAGTGACCTAAATCAAGGTAATTATGGTATATTGGACAACGGAAATCAAAAACTTATAAAAATTATAGATTTTAGAGCACCAAGTCAACCACTACTTTTAAATGACATTATTTTTAGTTGGTATTTTACTGCAAACGGAAAAATTTATCAGCCTAATGATGGACTAGTAGCAAACTTATTAAAAAACAAATTACCAGAACAAAAAATTAAAGAAGGTAAAGATGCAATAAAAAGACTAGGGCTATCAGAAAAAGAATTCCAAAATATTGTTTCGAAAATTAAAAATGATATCAAAAACTTTATTAATAAAATTGATAATATAAGTAATATACCCATCAAAAATCAAATTGGGTTAAGCCCCTATGACGAACTAGAAGACTTAGAAATTTTTGAAAAAATTATAGTAGAAAATTTTAGATTTGTTAAAAACTATTTTGAAAAAAATTAGCACTATACAAGGCATCCGAAATTACCGGACGCCTTCTTTTTTTATCCGAGTTTTCCTTTAAACTTTCCCCCAACTTCTAATCCCAGATTCATAACTCCACCGCGCTTTATTACACTAAAACCATATTTTTTCCGTAGATTATCGATTACCGTAAATCCGAGTTCATTTTTGATTCTATCTTTTATTTCATAGGCAGTTCTGATCAATCCTTTAAAATCACTTACTATTCCGGTCATATCAAGAAAACACTCATCAATTGAGAATTCTTCCATAGTTGGCGAGTAAAATTTACATATATTTTTGAATGCTTTTGGACATGAACTATAAAGCTTAAAATCAGGTTTGAATATTTGCAAATTAGGGCATTTTCTAAGAGAAAAAGATAGAGGTTCTCCCGTTTTAACACCTTGCTTTTTTGCTTCGTTTGATTTTGCCAGAACTACTCCTTTTCTTGTGGTCGGATCACCACCAATACATGATGCAATCTTTCTTATGTCAGATTCTCCGTTTTTAACTCTTTTTTGCAGCTTCCCACGAAAGAAATGCACTGTTTACGTCAACATGAAAAATTATTCTATTCATAAACGTTTTCACCTGCCTTTTTTGAGAATAACAAAATATATTCACTATCTATATTTTACCACAAACTTTGCGATCATTTCATAGTTCGATATAATTTGACATTTTCTGTAATTTTTGATATAATTTATAATATGTTTTTAAATAATTTGCAAAAAACGCATATCGAAAGGAGAAAAGCTAAATGATTTACTTTACAAAAGACGCTCTACGCAAAATAAAGAAAAATTTCTTTTATTTAAAACTTGCAGATGGCAGCAAAACGATCGTATACAAGCAGGATAAAACTAAAGCGGCGGAAGCTATAAAAAAAGAAAAATACAATTTAAAATTTAGTTTTTACTCTATGCTTGACATGAAAAATATAAAAGACGATATATTCTTACTTGGTGTAGGAAGTAAACAAACTTTAATGGAAAAAATATTAAAAATTCTTAGCAAAGAACCTCTAAATATCATTTACATAAAGATTAGCTACAATTGGCATATATTATTTCTCTCAGATGATGACACTAAAAAAGATTTTTATAAAAATCCCAATCCAGAATTATATACTTGGCCATGCGTTATTGCAGATGATGCACTTAGTAAAATGCTAAAGCCGAAATTAAAACCCGAACGTGAACTTTCACAAATTCTAGACGAATTAGAAAAAATAGAAAAATAAAGGAGTTGACAAACTATGCCCACTATTCCCAAATTTGCGGTAGCTTTAGCAAAACTTGCAAAATCTAAGCCTAAAATTATTCCGAGTAGTTCTACTCAAATAACTAACAAACGCAAACGAGAGACACATGACAAAATCACCAATCAACATACGAAAAGAATTAAAAGTGATACAAAACCTCTTGAAAAAGAAAAAATTATAAAACCTATTAATCAAAGTCTTTCCAAAAAAATCAAGGGGAAAAAATCAATAACAAATTCTAATGAAATTAATGGTAAGCTTGATAAAAAAGTAGAACCTAAAGCGGATACTACTAATAAAACATCTTCAAAGAAAAAGCGTTCCAAAGAAAATAATTTAAATACTAAAACCTTAATTAATAAAATTTATAACGCCTATCATAGAAATTTGAAAAGAGTAGAGCAAGTAAATCCTGATTTTAAACTTGAGAAAATACCATTGAAAGGTAGTTTTCGTTATTTACTACAGCAAATTGCTGCCTATAATGGTACAATTAGCGGAGAAAATGATACTTTATGTACTCCCTTTGGGGTTGCTACTGTGAAATATGAAAACGGTACTGACGGAATGCTGGATAAGCACATTATAGACCCTACTCCCACAAAATACGAAGAAATTTGTAAATCAATTGATAATGTTTTGAAAAGTGAAGATAAATTCAATAAATTTTATGATATTATTTTGAATTATCTAAAAACTCCAGCAGACGATAAATATGCTGGTAGGAAATTATCAAATATTACTGTAGAAGAGAATAATTTTTTTAAAATAGAAAATTTTAAAAACACAGATGAATTTAAAGTCAAAATAGCAAAAAATGCCGCAACATCACTTTGTGCCATTTTTATGGTTTCGGAATCCTCAGCAAATCGCTTGTTTGAAGGAGGAAAAGTTTCTAGAGCTCTATTTGGACATGATAAACAAGATACTGTTAGTAAAAAACTTAACCTATTTCCACCATCTATACAAGGTGGTGCCAAAGTCAGTAGGAATGTTCGAGGAAGTGAAAAAAGTTTAGGCCCAGAGTGGTATTACCTTAATGATAAACTTTCTGATGACTCAAAGGATGAATCGTTTGATTCAGAAAAAGCTAAAGAAGAACTAGCAGAGGAAATCAAAAGTAAAATTGACGATTTTTTAAAAGCTGCAAGTATATCAGATCTTACTGCGGTAAAATCTATTATGGACCACACCAATAATAAATAAGGGAAGGATATTATAATGAAAAATAATTTTTGGAAATTTTTATTTACGATATGCGTGATAGCAATGTATGCGTTACCGTACAAGTCTGCCGCCTTGAAATTTGAAATTTTTGTTAGAAAAGAACTAAACAAAACTAGAATTACTTTAAGAGAAATAAATTTAACTAAACCACAACATATGATTTTGCAATGGTCCCGTTTGGTTAACGATAAAGATATTTTTGTATTAAACAATATGGTTATAAATATTCCTGCAAATAGTTACGCCATCAGAATAATAAAAAATCTTGCCCAAATTGATGAAATACCCACTAGCTATATCGAAGACCACTATTATGAAATTTTAAATCGCGAAGAACGCGGAAATAATGAAATATATAGATATTTACGCAACCGTAAAATTGTTAAAAAAATCTTAAATAATAGTTCAAGTTAACTTTTAAAATAGAATATAAGGATAAAATAAAAATAAACATATAAAAAAATAGTTTTTTAGAGGAGAAATATTTTAATGAAAATAAAAAATATTATTATATTTATATTTGGTATAATTTTATCAATGCTAGTCATTTATGTTAACGTAAGTGCCGATAACTCAATTAATATAACACAGTTAGATAAAGGTTTATTCCGATGAAAAAAAGAACATATACCCGATAGAGAAACTACTTATTTTATTTTTTCAGACGCTTCTCATTGGAATAATATAGAAAACTTTTACAGAGAGGTTGAACGTAAATTTCATATACCTGATAAACTAAAAATTTTAAATGTTCACTGTTATTTGGACAGAATACAAAATTTATATTGGTTTAAACCTAAAAAAATAGTATGGTTCATTAAAGATCTTTCTAAATTCACAAAACAAGAAGATAGCTTAGACGGGCAATGTGCAGGAGAATACATAATAGAAACTTTCAAAAAATATGTCCTTCCTTTTTGGGAAGGTATTCCCGGAACAAGCTCTATTGTCGATTGCTGGCCAGGTGAGCAACCCAAAGAATTTAATGTTTATTATACTTAATCTCATCAGTAAATAAAATTTGTAGTGAAAATTCTTCATAAATATTAAACACACGATGCACTAGTCATAAAAACGGCTAGTGCTTGTGTTTTTATTTACCAAAGCTCAGCTAAACTTTTTAGCATAGCTTCTTTCCTCTCTTTTTCGATACCACAATATTTAAGTGTCATTTTTTCGGAGCTATGATTCAGTATTTCTTGAAGTGTCGCCAGTGCTGACATATCACTTTTATGTATTTGCAAGAACCAATAAGCAAAAGTTTTTCTTAAAAAATGTGTAGAACAATGATACGGCAGATTTAGTTCTTTTGCCATATTATTAAATATTTTTCTTGCACTCGATTTATCAAGTGGTCTATTTCTTCCCTTCTGGCTCTTGAAAATATATTCGTTTAATAAAAAACCACCTTTACTTTTTATGTATAAATTTACAGCAATCTTTATATTCTCACTAATTGGTATAGAACGTCGCTTTTTAGTTTTTTGCTCGGTAATATCAATTTCTCGTTTGTAATAATAATAATTTTCAAAAAGATCTGAAAATTTTAAATTTAGCAAATCCCCAATCCGGTAACCTGTGGTAATTCCGATTATAAACAAGCAATAATTCCTGTATTCTTTTCTATCTAAAAAATAATTTTTGATCCTTTCAATTTCCTCTAAGGTTTTAACAGAATCTGCAGGCTTCGGTTTTGGTTTATCGGAACTTTTAGATTTCAAATTTGTAAAAATATTTCCCACCGGAAACATAATAATATTGTTGTGTGATTTTTTGTCACTAGGATGCTCTAAATCGTAAAAAGAAATCTGTGCTTCTACCAACAATTAACCTCCATCTTATGTATAATTTTTCATACTTATATTATACCATAAATCTAAATAAAGCCGCATAAAATGTAAGAAAACATCACGGTAGATGTTACGTGTAAAAAATGAATAGTTTTAGTATAATATTTATAATAACAGATTTCTTTTAATGTGGTATAGTTAATATAGAATATAATCGGTAACCTCTAGAATAAAACTATTAATAAAATTAAGGAAGGTAAAAATGAATCTTACAAACAGTTATATATTTTTAAAAAGCCCAGATAAAAAAGACTTTCAAGTCAAAAATTCAGACGGGAAGGAAATAATCCATATAGACATTGATTCTGTCATGTTACAAATTGAAAAACTTTTTAATATAACAAGTAATAATAAAAATAAGAGTTCTTGGTACATTCATTGTTATAATTTTTCTATTGAAGATTGTAATGTTGAAATTAAAATTCATGAAATTAAAAACATAACATATGTAGACGTAATTTCTACTGCGAAAACTAAAACTCAGATAATTAAAAGTTTAGAGCAAATACATGACAAAATATCGGAAAGTGATATACAAAAAAAGTATATCATGATTGTTTCATATGATGCCATATCTGAGCATTATTGCAATAAAATATACCCAAAACTCAATGAATTCGAAAGAAATCTTAGACATTTGTTATCTAAAATATATACTTTAAATTTTGGTATAGAATATTATAACACTACTGTAAATAAGGATTTGCGAGCAAAAGCAAAAGAAAGTCTTAAAGCGAAGGGTAGCCCTAGCAAAAAAAGAATTGAAATGACTAAAAAATTTTTCTACAACTTAAATTATAGTGGTATCCAATCATTGTTATTCACTAAACAATTAACACAAATCGAGGAAAAAGCTATAAATGAATTCATTAGTAACTTAAAGCCAGACGATAAATTTACAGGCAAAGAAATACGAGACATAATTGAAAGTTTTGTACCTAAAAGCGATTGGGAACGCCTTTTTAAATCAAAAATTCCTGATGATATAGAAAAAATGATAGATGACGTTAGAAACTATCGCAACAGTATAATGCACTGCAAATTCTTTTTCAAAGACGATTATAATCAATGTAAAAAGCTTATTGCCAAACTCAATCGCAAGGTGTTAAAGGCAATCGATATTACAACCAATGAAGATTTTGCAGAGAAAAACTGGCAGGAGCTTATGGCATGTATTCCAAACATTACAGAAACCTTTGAAAAATTTTATGAAATTATGGCGAATGCAGGAAAAAAGCTGGTACAGATAAATCAAAAACTCGCACCACTATTCGAAAATAAAACATGGGAAACGAATAATATGTTTAAAGGTATTGCTGAAATAGTAAGTAAACTATCAAATATAAATTTTTCTATGCCTAAACTTTTTCTGCCACTAATATACAACCAAACTAATGATGACACGAATTTATAAGCTACTCTACGTTTTCACTTTAAACAACTTCTTAAACGATGGCATTCGTATACCAAAATTCATTTTATACACCTCAAATTCTTTAACAGTAATCACGTTTCTGTATATAATACCATGCAAGCGTTTATATAAAAAGCGTATGCTTAAATTCTAATATTTTACAGCCATTTTAAATAATAAAAAAATAAAGCTTCAGTATTTTGAGTTACTTTCCGCTCATTATACTAAAACTTTTAAAATTATTTTTAAATATTTCTTTATTATATCAAAAACCATCTACTTAACTGCCAGTTCCTCACCTAATTCTTCATCTGATAATTCCTCATCTGAACTTTCTTCAACCAAGCTATCAGACATATATTTATGATCTTCTATTTCATCAAAACACTTGTTATAATACTTTTTTCTTCTTCTGAAAAATTATTTTCCCCCGTATAATTTACTATCGACCGCATTCTAACTAAAATAGCACCTCTATTTTTGGTTTTTATGATATTTGGAAGAATGATAAATCGATTATTTTTACACATAATTTAACTAAAGTACTTTTGATAAATCATTTATGTTAAATGAATAAATTTATAATTCTCTTACTACTGACATTTCCTTCCGAATAGCATCTTTGTCGTATGCTAAAACATCTACCAAAGCGGCAATTTTTAAAGTTTCTGTTCTGCGCTTCATTTGCGCTCTGGTGTTTATTTTTTGCGCACTTAGAAGATTGGAACAATAAATTTCTCCGTTTACGCTATGTATGTCTGATTTTGTTATTTCTGCGACATTATCTTTTGCAAGCAACTTAAGTATATTACTTTTTTCTAATATTTCTTTCATCCACTCAACTTTACCTTCTTCAATTAATTTTTTATAAGACAAAACCTTGCTGCCCTTTTCCTCTCCCTTCTCGTAAGAGAAAGTTTCTTGAGTAGCTTTCATTATATTTAGCAAAATATTAAACATTTCTTTGAATGTGACATCTTTGGAAAACAAACCGGCGGAAATACACTTATCAAAATATTTAAGATTTATGTTTGATTGAAAAGTCATCCCCTCGCTTCTTATATAAGTGTGCCCTATATCAGCTAGAGATTGCAACGCAGGTTGTTTATCTTGATCGTATTTTTCCAATACTTTTTCAAGCTCATCCTTAACATTTTGCATTACAGCGTAATCCGGGTCATCTCTTTTAAGTTTATTTGCATAGTCAATAAGCTTTCTGACATTTTTAATACTTTGAAAATATTTAACATATTTAGTAGGCACAAGTACTTTTAAATCGATATCACCTGGCAGTTTTACCGTAGTGAATTTATTTATTTCTCTTGATAAGTATGAAGACAAGCTTTTCTTATCTGCAACTTGCTCTTTTCTATTCTTAGAAATTTGCTTCATAAGCGATTCCAGATATCCTAATGTTATGGTTACGCAGTTGTTACTATCTCTTTGTATAAGCCCCAAAGCGTTGGCAGACAGCTTTTTGAATTTTTTGCTTTCTTTTGATAAATCAAAAATATGCGGAAGATTATTTTCGGGTTTGCTTGACTCGAATAACTTATATTCACCATCGCAAATAATCGCTAAATTTGCATGACCTGTGGATTCATGGTCATCGTATTTACGGAGTTCCTGATTAATAACAAAATATATCATTCCGTTATTTTTGGAAGCATATTTTAAATATCTAATTTTATCCCAATAGTGCTTATCGTTTCTTTCTGATGGTGTCGACAAAGAATAATATATTTTTACGCAATCGTCAAGATCCGGAAAAGACCTTTCTAGATACCTTATAAATAGCTTAACAAAATTTTCGGAAAATCCTCCGGAACCGTATAAATCATAGTGGCCTCTACTATTATCTTTCTCAATTAAAATACCTGCATCTTTTAATTTTTCGAATGCCGCATTAGCCTCATCAACTGTTTGAGATAAAGATTTTCTCTTTCCGGTTTCATCAAGTTTATTCTCGTCCCACTTTTTAGATAAATTTTTATTAATTTCATTATTTTTTTCGTTTTTCTTTAGTTCGCTCCTCTTTTCGTCAAATTTAGAATCTTCATTTTTCATTTCGCTTATTATTTCATAAGTGTTAATTAATTTTAATTCGTCATTTGTTTGCTTTTTCCATGAATTAAAATAAGAAATGGCAATTTTTAATTTTTTTTCAAGCGTTTTTGATTTTATATCATTGAGATAATTTTCATCCGGCAATTCATAATACTTTTGATTTTTAAAAACATCAATTAACTTTTCTATTCCTTTTTCACCTTCAATTTTTTTAATATTAGAAATAACCTCGATTCCTTTAAGTTTACTTATTTCATTCTTCCAGTTGTTTGATTTATTTAAAGACTTTATAAAACTTTCACTCCAGCTAATATTATCAAGAGAAAATTTAAATTTTTCTTGCAAAGCTTTTCCATAATTTTCATTCATTAAATATACATATTTACAAACCCCGATAAAACATAAAAATGCATGAAGTATAACGTCTTTTGCGGTTTTAAATAATTCTTCTTTAGATTTGGATGGATAATAAACTTTTTCTGTAAATAATAAATCTTTAAAATCAGGTAAATTACTACCAAATTTTAAACATTCGCTTATTTCTTCCGATTTTCTGTTTATCCATCTTTTAAAATTTTGGAGCGATTTATAAAATACTTCAAAAAATTTTTTTCTCATCTTTACTCGCGTTAAAATATCAGCATGAGAAGCATTTTTATAAATGCTTACATATTTTAAAATATCATCAACGAGTTCATTAGTATTGTTAAATTCCTTTATTAAAAAATTCAAATCTGAAATATCAACTTTTTCTAACGCTTCACCAAGTTTTTTCTCATATTTTATTAGATCTTTTACTTTTAAGTAAAAATCTTTAAAAATACAATTTTTTAATATGAATTTCATCACACCTTTGGAATTAGGATACTGCAGTCCGCTATTATGATGCATTCCTTTAATTGCACCAAGCGATATTGAATTCCGTGCTGTTATACCCAGCTGCCCTTTAAATACATTTGTATCAAATTGCCTAAAAGGTTTATCCGACTTAATTTCAGGGCCGTTAACGTCTGCACTTTCAGCACGCAGCAGTATCAAAATTAAGGCGCTCTGCTGAAGTTTTAGTTTAAACTCAGACAGTTTTTCATTATTTTCATTCCACACCCCTGAATTTACATACTTTTTTACCCATACTTCGAACGCCTTTTCGCTCATCTTTAATTTCCTCCCATAAAATTATTAATAATTTTAATTTACTTAGTATTTTGAAAAATAGTGTTTATAGTATACTATAAGTTTTGGTAATCGTCAATTAAAAAGCATACAAAATCACAAAAATATGTGTAATAGAAATAACCCAAATAAACTTGAAACATACCTTGGGGATAAGAAAGCTACTATTGCAGTTAAACAAGGTTACGTTTCGAAAAAAGCTTTAATGCCTAAAGTTAAAAACCAAAATTTAACACATAGAGGGTGTTTGCTCAGGTCGATATTTGAAATATATAACCCCCTGTATGATGTGGTCAAAAATGATGTAGCCGAAGCGTAATAGGTTGGCTAACAGATCTTACCTTATTATTTATAAAAATTAATAAAACATCAAAAAAATAACATTCATCTAAAACATGGACAAATAATTTTGCAACGAAAATTATTATTTAAAAAAGGTTAAATAATCAATAGTTTATAGCTCTATACAAATTTATCAAAATCTCAGTATTCATCATATAAATCTTTGATTCTTAAGCTTCAAATTTTCAAAGGCTCTGTGAAAAACGCTTAAACTCTAATATTTCATACTTGTTTTAAGCAATAAAAAAACAAGGCTTCAATATTTTGAGTAACTTTAGGCTCATTATACTGAAGCTTTTTAGAATGTGTTTTAAAAAAATTTTGGGAGATTTAGAGAGAGTAACTTTTAAATTTTTCGCTACTCTTTCCGCTTTGCTTGATGTAAACTATCCCCCATGAAATCCGCTTAAATGCTGACTTACGCAATTAGTCGGCATTTATTTTTTTGACTTCTTCGGCTTATTCTTCGCCTTTTTCAGCCCCTAAAGCTTTCGCACTTTTTGCAGTTTCGCTTTTTTTGTTTGTCTGCATTTGTACTAATAAATCTTGAAAATTTTTTCCGGTTTCTCTTTCAATCTTTTCTTTCACCGACTCAATAAACAAATTATTTTTACTATAATTTTTATCTTTACAAAATTTTTCAATTACTGTCATTTCTTCATTTTTGACATAGATTGAAACCCTTTTGTATGTCTTTTCATTGTATTTCCTTTTTGCTTTTGTTTTTGAGTCAACTTCATTACTTATCATTTTTTACCTCCTTGTACTAACATTAGTATA